>NZ_QMIN01000045.1:11060-23241 GCF_003287795.1 Actinomyces sp. Z5 | reverse complement strand
ATCCGCCCGCATGGGATCCGTCCACCGGCCGGGAGGCGGAGCCTCCCGGCCGCGGCAAGTTCTTAGTAAAGGTCGGAGGCCGTCCCGGCATCCCCGTAAACGTCCAGCTCACCAGCACCGAGCTGAGCATCAACGACACCAACAGGCTCTGGCACGAGCAGTCGCGCGTGGGCAGACGAACCGCCCCCGCAGACCCGGTCCAGGAGAAAGTGGGCGCAGACGCATGAGCACCCCCAACAATCGCCGTCGTGACCCCGGGAGCATATCCGGTGAGGTCATCCTGCTGTGGATCGGCATCGTCCTCGTGGTGGTAGTGGTGGGCTTCGTGTATGCCGCCATGCACCTGGGGCACCGCCTGGCGGGATCCGGAGTCGAGGTTCCGGGAAATCCCTTCGCCGTCGTCTTCGGACTGCTCGGCGGCGACCTGCCCTGGCCCGGAGCCGCCGGGTGGTGGGCGCTAGGCGGCACCGGCGTCATCGTCATCGTGCTCGGCGCCCTTGTGGGACTGGCCGTGCACCGCCTGCGACGCCGTCGCTCACGGGTGGACCGCGCCGCCAACTACATGGGTAGGGGGCGTGACGTCGACTCGCTGAGTCGCAAGAGCGTCCAGGCGACTGCGAGGCGCCTAGGCGTCACCGCCTCCCCCGGTGTGCCGATAGGGCGTGCCATTACGGACGGCAACACCCTCTACGGTTCATGGGAGGATATGCATATCGACATCTGGGGCCCGCGCACCGGCAAGACCACCTCACGGGCCATCCCCGCGATCCTGGACACGCCCGGGGCCGTGCTGGTGACCTCCAACAAGCGCGACATCGTTGACGCCACCCGGGACGTACGCGGGGGCGTCGGTGCGGTATGGGTGTTCGACCCGCAGGGAATCGCCCTGGAGGAACCCGACTGGTGGTGGAACCCGCTCAGCTACGTCACCGACGAAGTGCGCGCGGCGAAGTTGGCCGAGCACTTCGCCTCCGGTTCACGCGACCCGGGCGCTCGTACCGACGCCTACTTCGACCCGGCCGGGCAGGACCTCCTCGCAGGGTTACTGCTCGCCGCCGCACTCGACCACCGCGCGATCACGGACGTCTACACCTGGCTCACCCGCCCCACTGATGAGACCGCTGTCGACATTCTGCGCGACCACGGATTCGACCTGACCGCGGACCAGGTGGCCGGGGTCATCACCGCACCCGACAAGCAGCGCGGAGGCGTGTTCGGGACTGCGCAGCAGATGGCCTCATGCCTGACTAACCGGCAAGTCGCGCGCTGGGTAACTCCGCGGGGTATGGCGGACCCTCGCCCCCAGTTCCGTCCCGAGGACTTCGTGCGCGACGGCGAGGGCACGCTTTACTCGTTATCGAAGGAGGGGCGTGGCACCGCCGGCCCCCTGGTTACGGCCCTGACCGTCGCCGTCGTCGAGGCAGCGGAGGAGTTGGCGGCCAGATCCCCCGGCGGGCGCCTGACCACGCCGCTGCTCGGCGTACTCGACGAGGCCGCCAACGTGTGCCGCTGGCGCGAACTGCCCAACCTGTACAGCCACTACGGCTCGCGCGGAATCGTCCTGATGACGATCCTCCAGTCCTGGTCACAGGGCGTGGAGGTATGGGGAGAGGCCGGGATGAAGAAGCTGTGGAGCGCCTCTAATGTCAAGGTGTACGGCGGCGGCGTCAGCGAGGCGGCCTTCCTGGAAGATCTCTCCCGGATGGTCGGTGACTACGACCGCATGTCCTCTTCGACCTCCTACGCTCGCGGCGCACAACGCACCGTCTCCCGCCAGCTGCAGCGCGAGCGCATCCTCGACGTCGCCGATCTCGCCGCCCTGCCCAAGGGTCGCGCAGTCGTATTCGCCTCCGGAGCGCGACCCACGCTCATCCGCACCATCCCCTGGATGTCCGGCCCCCACGCCGACGCGGTAAGGGCATCAATCGCCGCCCACGATCCCCAGGCCGAGCGAACCATTCATGAGGCGGACACCGAGTTGGCCGTCGTCGAAGCCACTGTTGACGAGAAGGAGACGCTATGAGTGAAGGTCAGTGGCCGCTGGACCAGACGGTGCCCGCCGACAATGGCGGACCGGGCGGAAGCACCGACGAGCCTCAGCTCTACTTCGCTAATGTCGACGAGTTCGTGCGCGACTTCCTACGCAACATGTACCGGCGGCGGATCGACGGCAGACACCGCTGCTGGGCCGCGAGGTGGTGGGAGTATGAGGAGGCCGTGGCCCGGCTGGAGGCGCTGTGGCGGGCCTGGGAGTACCTGCGGCTCGATCCGGCGACGGGCATGAGCACCTGGTGGCGCGATCACGCGGACTACCACATGGCTGTACTGATGGATCCGGATGGGCCGTTCGCAACCGCCACGCAGGGGGAGGAGAATCTGTCCAAGAAGGGCGAGCCGCTTCCGTACGTGGCTCCGCCGCCCGGCATGTTCGACGACGAGCGCGTCAATCCAGGCGGCCTCAACGACTGAGGCCGGTGCGCCTGCCTTGGACTGCGAATTGTCGCATTCGACGGCTCTGGTAGCTCCTGCCGTGCACAGCGGTTCTGCCCGGTCTGCCCGCCCTCACTGCGTCGACGGCCGGTCGGGCCTGACTGATGTCGGCACGCATTCGAATCGCCACCAGTTCCCGATCCAGGCCCCGGGACTCCAATGTGCGGGCGGTTTCGGCACGGCGCTCGGCGGTGTCGTAGCGCATCCGGCCGTCCTCGCGGGCAGCGTCGGCGGCGGTGCGGCGCTGTTCAGACGCGGCCTGGGCGCGCATGCGCTCGGCAGGGTCGGCCTCGTGCTTCGCTGCGGCATGCGCCTCGTCGGCACGCCGGTCCTCCCGGTCTGCCTTGGCGAACAGCTGCCGAGAATCGGCACGATCTTCCTCGGACTTGAACTGTTCGATGTCTGCGCTCCGGCGGTCGTACATGCCGCGGTCGAGTTCTGCGAGTATGCGTTTACGCAGCGCCTCGGAGTCGTCCCGCGACCAGCTGCGGGCAGCTGCGAGCAGCTCCCGTAGGCGGATCTCGATTGCTTGCTCGATGCCATCGTCTGCTTCACTCATGGCGTTCTCCCAATGACCCTGGTTCGGTGTGGTGGGTTAGTGCAGGTTGGTCCGTCCGGGTGTTCCGGTGAGTGGGATCAGCGCTCCGGCCCGTTTGTGCGGTTGGTGCCGGGGCGGTTTCGGTGTGGGGGTGTGTAGGTTGGGTTGTGTATGCCCAGGGTTTGGCGGATGCGGGCGGCGGTGGTGGGGTTTGTGCGTGCGCCTGGGGGTGGGCGGGCGGCCAGCACCGCCCTGCTCAGGGTTTGTGCGGGCGCCCGGGAGCCAGGCTCCGTGCACGGCTGAGCGAGTTGCAGTGGCGGGGGCGGCTGGCGGGCGCGCAGCTGCTGGACGTTACGACGCCGGTTGGTCAGCACCACCTGGAAGCGCAGCGGCAGATGGCCCTTCCCGGCGGCGACCTGGCGCTCGGCGGCAGCATCGATCACGTCGGCATTGCTGAGGTTCTGCGCCCCCAGGGAGGAATTGACGCCTCTGTCTCCAGGGATCGGCGTGCCGCCCGCGTCCCGGGAGGGACTCAGGTCACCGCCCAGGACCTGGTCGGGGTTGTGCAGAATCGCCACCTGCCGCATAGCCTCACGCGCCCAAGCACGGGACGCGGCACTAGGCATGCCAAGAAGGTCCCTACCGTACTCAGCAAGTCTGTTTCTGAGTTGTTCGCGTGCGCGTCGTGTGGCTTCGTTGCCTTGTCTGCCTTGTTGTTTGAATAGGTCGCGGGCGGCCAGGTAGTCCTTGGTTGGCATTTGCGCCAGGATCTCGTATTGGCCGTCGAGTTGGAACTCGAACTCCGCTCCCTTGGCCTGCAGGTCGGGGTTACGGCCGTTGTGGTAGACGGTGCGCACCATGGCTCGGTCGTCGCGGGCTGGTGAGGGTGGGTACTGCTTGGCGACCGCTCCGGGGTCCTCGGCGCCCAGGGCGTGCCGGAAGCCGTGTGAATCCGGCAGAGCTGCAGGAGCAGGATTTGTCTTGGCCGTCCCCGTCATGACTCGCTTGCCTGGCCGAGCGGGGAGGTGCCGGGATCGGTGCCGATAATCGGGGCTACCTGGCCCCAGTTGGCGCCCACCGGGTCACTGACGGTGATGTCGTTCTGCTGTGCTTGCAGGGTCAGGTAGGTGTGGGCGTCGGTGATGCGCAGATTGTCCACGCTGATCGGCCCGCCCAGTGCGGGTGGGAGCACAAACCCGTACACCTGGTGGGAGTTGATCGGCCCTAGGCGCTCCAACGCCTGCGGCGGCAACGCCCGCTCGGCATTATCCTCAGGACCCTCAACACTACGATCCGCAGCACCAGAGAAAGCTGTTCGTCCTTGTCGCTGGTGTACTTCTGGGTTTTGGACGGACTGTATGGCGAGCTGGTCGATAATAACCTCACCATAGGTGGGGTCGATCTCGACGCTGTGACCGCTGTTCTCGCCCCACAGGAATAGGTTGCCCATGGCGGAGCGGGCCAGGCAGTGGAAGGTGTCGGTGAACGGCAGGCGCTCTCTCACCGGGTCCAGCCACTCGCGAACCACTGGTGCCCAGGCGATGGGGTCGGTGATCCAGAACAGGCCATCACCAAAACCTTCGAACCCGAACCGCCGCCAGATATGCAGAACCGAGCGCGGCAGGATGTCTTCGAAATGGGTGAAGTACTCCTCCGGCACCGGGGTGGCTACGTCCATGGGCGCCAGCCCAGTCCCCGTGTCCGGATCAATCAGGTCCCGGTCAATGACCTCATCGGTCAGTGCGTCCTGCTCCACTGGGTCGGTCGGCTCGGGCACCGGAGTAAAGTCCCACAGACCCGCCGAGAGTTCTTCACCGTTGTCATTCATGCCGGTTCTCCTCCCGGACGACCACCAAACCGTGACCTTGGCGACACTACCATCAGCGGCCGGTGCCGTGGTCTTGTCTGGGTGGTTTGGGGGTGTAAGGGCGTGGGGCGCTGATGTTGCGTAGTACGTCTTGACGGGTGAACGGCTGCCTTGGCGGGGCGGAGGCGGCGGGGTCACAAATGCGAGCGGTGGCTGCCTGTTGGGTGCGTGGTGGTCTGATGGCGGCGAGTAGGGGGTGGGGGGTGGAGTAGGAGCGTGTGATGCCGTCGCGGTCGGTGTGGTCGATGATGGTGGGGCCGTGCTCGGTGCGGTGGGTGACTAGCAGGTCCGCGGCGGTCAGGGTGGTGCTGGTGGTGGCGAGTTGGTGGGTGGCCCGGGCGTTGGTGGTGCACCGGCTGACCTGGGTGCGGTCCGGGCCGGTGGTGAAGGTGGAGGTGATGGCTGCGGGTGGGGTGTAGCGGGCGGTGGGGTCGCCTTGGGAGCGGGGCCCGGCCCACCGGTCACGGGCGCCCTTGAGGCACATGTCCTCGGGGGTGTCCACGGCGACGATGGCTACCTGCGTGTATCGGGCGGCCTCGAGCTCGCGAATCAGGCGGGGACCCTGGCCGATGGTGGGGGACTGCATCCATTGCAGGGTGCCTTCGATCTTGACGTCGAACTTGTTGCGAAGCAGGGCATGGCGGGCGAGGTCTGCGGTGCTGGTGGACAGGGGGTGGACGAGGGTGGCCAGCTCGCCGCGGCTGATGGGGCGCCCGTCGGCCAGGGGCCCGGGGGCTTGGGTGGTGATGAGGGTGTCCCAGTGGGTGCGGGCATGGGCCAGCAGGCCAGCATCCACGTCCAGGCCGGGCACGGGGCTGCCCAGGAGGAGCTGCTTGATATCGTCGGCGTCGATGGTGGTGTAACCGGCCTCGTCCACCCCCAGCTCGGCCGAGCGCTCTGGGCCCAGGACCTTGCGGGTGGTGGCCACTGCCTGGGACTTACCGGCCCCCGGGGACCCGGCCATAATGATCGCCCTTCCCCCGCGCGAGCCGTGCTCCCTTGCCCGGGCCAGGTAGGCGTCGGAGATAGCGTCCTGCAGCTGGTGCCAGAACGACCCCTCGGCAGGTTCTTCGGGCAGGGTGTGGTCGGGCGCCAGGCGGTCAATGATCTCCTGGACCTGCGCGGCGGTGGCCTCCACAACCTCAGCACCCGGGGTGCTCCCGCTGCCCCGGGTGGTTGGGGGTGTCACTGGGGCTGCCAGCCCTTCTCCCACGGCAGGGGGTCGCGCGGCGGGCGGGGCATCGGATCGGTGATCGCCTCCAGCTCGTCGTACTCCTGATCGGACAGCAGACCGTCTGAGCGCAGACTTCGTATGTCGTCCCAGGAGCCGCGCTCGTAGCCGTCGTAGTCGCGGATGCGGCCGAAGGTGTAGGGCCAGGCGCGCAGGCGGTCCATCATCTCCTGGCTGCTGATCTGGCCCAAAAACCGCCTGTAGCCCAGCTCCTCCGGGGTCTCGGGGCGCACCGGCTCGCCCCGGTCCATCATGCGCTTGACGGTCAGGACGAAGCGTTCCTCCTCCCCGGTGCGCTCAGCCACCTGCTGGGGGGTCAGTCCCTGCCGCAGCAGCCGCTCGAACCGCCGATCACTGTCAATCAGCGCCAAAACCCCGGCTGCGGTCTCCCGCATGTCGATACGCAGGGGTCGGCTCCAGGTGTGCTGCGGCTGTCCCGGTTGCGGCGCTGGTGGCCACTGCGGCATACCAGACTGTTCCGGTGAAACCTGGCCGCTCATAACAATCCTCCCGACCCGGACGCTACGTGAATTGATGCTGTGACGCTACCGACACTACCCGGGCACGTCAACGCAGGGGACTCCCATCTCGCGGCGGTTGTTCTCGGGGGCTCCGGAGGGTAATCGACCTCAACCCTCCGCTCGGCCCAGGCGCCAGTAGCCCATGAAGGCCACGGCCCGCCGGTCCAGGCCCCGCTCGGACACCAGGTGGCGACGCAGGGCGCACACGGCACCCGCCTCGCCGGCCAGCCACGCGTACACGTCGGCCCGCTTGAGCGCCGCTCCGCCTCGCGCGGTGCGCGGCACCTCCCACAGCAATTCGCGATCCACGTCGATTTCCTCAACCTGTTGCGGAGCGCCCTCCGGCAGCAACTCGGCCGCCGCCCGTTTCACGCCCGCCACGAGGCGTTCGCCGTGCGGCCGCGCGTCACGGGCGAGTGCGCGCACCTCAATGCCCGGGTGCGCGGGCAGGTAGTCGGCGTCGGCCGCCACGGGCAGCTCGACCACCGCAATACCCCGTGCGGATGCGGGCAACTGCTCCAGAATCCTGGCGATCGCCGGGGCCGCCGTCTCATCCCCGCCGAGCAGGAAGCGTCCGGTGACGGTCGGCGGCACGAAGTCCACGCCGCCGGGACGCGCACCGGTCGGTTGCGTCCTCAGCCAGGCGCGCGAGGGCCCCAGCAGCATCGCCGACGTGCCCGGACGGGCGCTCTCCAGCCAGCGGGTGGCCGGACCCAGCGGCGCATGCACCACCATGTCAACGTCGACCTCCCCACCGGTGGAGGCCCCGGCGGCCACCGTTCGCCTTTGTTCTGGCTCCTCGGCCGCGTCGTACAAGTCCTGCCCGGCCCCGGGACGGACGGCGCGCGTGGTGTAGGTGCGTATCGGTGGGCGCCGGTCGGTGGGCAGGGTGCGCCAGCCGCCGTACCAGTCCGCGCCCGTCGGCAGATGCGCGTAACCGCCCTCGACGGCGGGCAGTACCAGCTTGATCCGCTGATCCCAGCCCGGATCGGCGAAGTCCTCCAGTTCGTCTCCGGTGAAGGTCACCCGCCGCAGGCTTGGGGTGACATCCACGATCCGTTCCACCCGCACCGGGAAGAATCGGAACGGCTCCGGCTCGGCGGCGCTCACGGCACCGTCCCCATAGCCGTGCCGGACTCTTCACCGGGGCCGGGCGCCGCCGAGGTGCCCGGGCGGGTTGCTCCCGCCGCCCCCGCATCCGCCGCCCCGACCACGTGGTGGCGCCCCTTGGGCAGCACCAGCGGTGTGGCCGAAACCGGGTCGGTGATGACCTCGGCCTCCAGATCGAACACCTCGCGCATCAGCGCCGGACTGACCACCTGGCCCGGCGCCCCCGCGGCCACTACTCGCCCCCGACGCATGGCGATGACGTGGTCGGCGTAGCGGGCGGCCAGGTTGATGTCGTGCAGCACCATCACGATCGTGGTGCCGCGCTCCCGGTTCAGATCGGTGAGCAGGTCCAGCACTTCCACCTGGTGAGTCAGGTCCAGGAAGGTGGTGGGCTCATCCAGCAGTAGCACGTCGGTGCGCTGCGCCAGCGCCATGGCGATCCACACTCGCTGCCGCTGCCCGCCCGACAGCTCATCCACACTCCGGTCGGCCAGTTGGGCGGTGCGGGTGGCTACCAGCGCCTCCTCCACGATGCGCCGGTCCGCGGCGGAGGTGGAGCGGAACAGGCCCTGGTGCGGGTGGCGGGCGCGGCCCACCAGGTCGGCGACGACGATCCCCTCCGGCGCGATCGGCTGCTGCGGCAGCAGCCCCAGCCGGGTGGCCAGGCGCTTGGTAGGGATCGTGGCGACGTCCCGGCCGTCCAGCAGCACCGAGCCGGACATCGGCGCCAGTATCCGCGCCATGGTCTTCAGCAGCGTCGACTTGCCGCAGGCGTTCGCGCCCACGATCACGGTGATGGCGCCCACGGGAACGGTGATATCGACGTCGTCGACGACGGTGCGGCGCCCGTAGCCGGACCGCAGCCCGCGGGTGGTGAGGCTGCGGGGGACCGCGTGCCCGGAATCATGTGCGTCGGCGCGCGACTGGGCGGACTCGATCGACGTGACCGGAGCCGCGGACAACCCGCCGGCGGCTGCGTCGGCCCGAGTTTTGGTGGAACTCATGCGGAGGCTCCCTCCCGGTTGAGGCGGACCAGCTGAAGCAGCAGGTAGGGGGCGCCGACGATGCCGGTGACCACGCCGACCGGCAGCGCGGTGGGGAACAGGTGCTGGCCGGCCAGGTCCGCACCGAGCACGATCGCCGCCCCCATCAGTGCCGACGGCGCCAGCAGGGCCCGATCGGTGCGCCCTACCAGCCGGGCGGTGAGCGGGCCGGCGAGGAAGGCAACGAAGGCGATCGGCCCAGTGGCCGCCGTCGCGAAGGCCGCCAGCGCCACCGTGGACAACAGCAGCACCAGGCGGGTGCGATCCACGTGCACCCCCAGCCCGGTGGCGGACTCCTCTCCCAGCGACAACGTGGTCAGATTTCGGCCCAGGGCCAGCAGTGCCCCACCCAGGAGGACGACGGCGCCCGCCAGCAGCGGCACCTGTCCCCAACTCGCATCCCCCAGCGAGCCCGACAACCAGCGCATGGCGTCGGCGACGGAATAGATCGAGGCCCGCAACTGCAAATAGGAGATCACGGAGGAGAACATGGCCGAGATGCCGATGCCGATCAGGATCAGGCGCCCGCCCTGGGTGCTGCCGGTGCCGGAGAGCAGGTAGATGACCAGCGCCGTGCCCAGCCCGCACACCAGCGCCAGCAGGTTCACCCGCATCCCGGACCAGCCCAGCACCAGGATCGCGAACACCGCCGCCATGGAGGCCCCGGAGGTGATGCCGATGACGTCGGGGCTGGCCAGCTGATTGCGGAGCATCGTCTGCGACGTGCGGCCGGCCATGCCGAAGGCGGCGCCCGCCAGCAGGCCCAGCAGTGCGCGTGGGAGCCGCAACTGCCCGACGGCGAAGACGGCGCCCGGCACGTCACGTCCCGCAATCACGGCGACCACCTCCGCGGGGGAGTACCAGGTGGTGCCGGACAGCAGCATCAGCCACCACAGGCAGGCCACCAGGGCCGCCAGCGCCGCCGTGACGGCGAGGTAGCGGCGTTGGCGACGTCGTCGTCCCGCCTCGGTGAAGCCCGGCTCCACCGCGGCCGCGGCGGCGCTCACAGCTCACGCACCTTCGCGCCGCGGGCGATCGCGATGAGAACCGGAGCCCCCACGAAGGCGGTCACCACGCCCACGCTCACCTCGCCGGGACGGGCGATCACCCGCCCCAGCACATCCGCGAAGGTCAGCAGCGCCGCCCCGCCCAGCGCCGACAGCGGCAGCAGCCACCGGTTGTCCGGACCCACCAGCATGCGCACGGCGTGCGGCACCATCAGCCCGACGAAGCCGATCGGACCGACCAGCGCCGTCGTCGTCGCGCAGGCGATCACGCCCGCGGCCGCCGCCAGCAGGCGGGTGCGGCCGACCCTGACGCCCAGGCCCACGGCCATTTCCTCGCCCAGCGCCAGGGAGTTCAGCGGCCGGGCCATCGCGGCGGCCAGAACGGCGGCAACCAGCAGGAACGGGGCGACGGTGGCCAGCGACGCCCAGGTGCCCCGGCCGAGCGAACCCACCTGCCAGAAGCGGAAGTCGGTCAGTCCCTCCGCGCGCGGCAGCATGATGGCGCTGATCAGCGAGGACAGGGCCGCGCTCGTGGCCACGCCCGCCAGGGCGAGCTTGACCGGCGTGGTGCCGCCGGGGCCGAGCGAGCCGACGGCGTACACGAAGACGGCGGTGAGGGCCGCCCCGGCCAGTGCCACCCACAGGTACTCCCACAGGGAGGAGATGTGTACGAACGCGATGGCGGCGACGATCGCCAGCGACGCCCCGGTGTTGATGCCGAGAATGCCCGGGTCGGCGATCGGGTTGCGGGTGACCGCCTGCATGAGGGCACCGGAGACCCCCAGCGCCGCCCCCGCGGTCACGGCGGTGGCGGTGCGCGGCACCCGCTCGGCCACCGCCAGCGCGCCGAGTGCCTCGCCTCTTCCGGCCAGTCCGTCCAGGATCTCTCCGATGTCGACCACGCGCGCGCCGAAGGCGATCGAGCAGACGACGGCGAGCGCCAGCAGGGCGAGCAGCAGCCCACAGGCAACCAGCGGTCGACGGGAGCGACCGCGTCGGGACGACCGGGCCTCCGCCGACCCGGGAGAAGAGTCGGGCGCGGTATCCGGCAGTGGATCGGGGCGTGGCCGGGCGAGCGCGCTGCGGGCAGTCACTGGTGCTCGCTCAGGCTCAGGCGGCGTCGGCCTTGTCGGCGGCGGCGGCGATCAGGGCGACGTAGTCCTTGATGCCCCATGGGATGGACAGCGGGCCGGGGTTGGTGGAGGCCGACAGCGGCGTGCCATTGCCGACGAAGGCGACCGCGCCGTTCTTGATCGCCGGGATGGTGCCCACCAGGGAGTCCGCCTGCAGCGTGGCCAGGTCGGACTCCTCCCCGTACATGATCATCACGTCGACGTCGGCCACCTGGTCGGCGTTCTCGCTGGAGACGTCGCTGTAGAAGGTCTCCGGGTCGGCGTCGGAAACGGTCTGCACGGAGGCGGGGATGGTCATGCCCAGGTCGGTCATGAAGGCGGTGCGTGGATCGGCGGTGGTGTAGAAGCCGATCGTGGAGGTATCGGACTCGCTCATGTAGAAGAAGGCCGCCGACTTGCCGGCGATCTGCGGGTACTGGCCGACTGCGTCGGCGATCTGCTGCTCCAGGTCGGTGATGAGGGTGTCGCCCTGCTCGCCCAGGCCCATGGCCTGGGAGTCCAAGCGGATCATCTCCCGCCACTTGGTGCCCCAGGGCACACCCGGGTAGGCGACGGTGGGGGCGATCTGGCTGAGGGTGTCGTAGTCCTCCTGACTGAGGCCGGAGTAGGCGGCCAGGATGACGTCGGGGGCGGTTGCGGCGATGGCCTCGTAGTCATAGCCGTCGGTGTCGTCGAACAGGACCGGCTGCGCGGCGCCGGCGGCCACCAGCTCATCGACTTTCTGCTTGGTCCACTCCAGCATCCCGGAGTCATCCTCAACCCCCCAGGTCTGGGCGGACAGGCCGGCCGGCATGACGTCCAGGGCGAGCGCGACGTCGTGATTGCCCCAGGCGACGGCGGTGAAACGGGAGGCTCCGACCGGGATGGTGGTGGTGCCGAAGGCATGCTCGACGGTGATCTCCTCGGCGGTGGTCTGTGCGGCGACGCCGGCGCTCGCGGTGGAGGCGGAGGTGCCGCCGGATGAATCAGAGCCGCAGGCGGCCAGGATCGCGGCGGCGGGGACGGCCAGGCCGCCCAGCAGGAAGGACTTACGGGAGACGGTCACAGAGGTCTCGCTCTCGGTCGCAGGTGAGTGAACGACTAAGACATTAGTGGAGGTGAGGCTGTCCTCATATAGGCGTGTGCGTGCAATGGCGCACTTCGGGTCCCGGTGGTCCGAGCACGCGACTCGCCTCCGCCGTGAGTGCGAACCACCCATGCGCGGTTGGACCGCTTGTCCCTGGTTGGACCCCTGTCCCCCC
>NZ_QMIN01000045.1:0-10799 GCF_003287795.1 Actinomyces sp. Z5 | reverse complement strand
CTGTTCCCCCGTTGGACCCCTGTTCCCCCGTTGGACCGCCGTAGCCGCCGGTTACAGCGGTCCAACGGGGCGTGAGCGGTCCAAGTACGACATGGCAGTCAGCCGCCGTCGCGAGAATTCGCGAACGGGCAATCCCCAGCACCAAACCAATATTCAGGCTTGTCCGGAGGACGGGCCACGGGCAACGGGCTGTTGCGGTGGGGTGGGCTGGGTACCGCAGTGCCAGAGCGCCGCCCGCGGCCAAGCCGCCCAGGAGTCGCTTGACCACCGGCGCACGGCCGAAGACGCCCCAGCGGCGCCCGCGGCCCGGCCGCCCGCGGGCGGCGCACGCTCATTGTCGATGCCCTAGCAGCGATTCCGCTTAATCACGCGGAAAACAACTCACGGCACGGTTGGTGAAATCGCTCTAGCGTGCGCCGGAGCCCACGACGCACACAGGAGCCGACCACCGTCATTCATGCCGAAACAAAAAATGTTGAAATACCGGGCAAAACCCACCCACCTGCAAAACTGTCGGGACGCGTAAGCGTGCGCCGGCATCTGCAAATGGCACGGCACCGCCCACCGACCGGCCCCGCACCGCCCACAGCCGCACCGCCTCCCCGCACGAACGGAGCCGCAGAACCACCAACACCCCGCCGCCACGCGTCCCCGATCCTCTGCTCGCCGGGGACGAATCGCTTAGGTTTGTTAAGGGGAGGCTCCTCGACCGCCAACACCCCACCCGAGACGCGAAGGAGCGCATATGAGCGAGCAAGACCGAAACGGCCTCGGCGCGGAGGCCGAGATCGACCCCCGCGAGGCGGAGGTGCGTCGCCGCATGGACGCCCAAGAGCTGTACCTGGACGAGGGGCCCGGCCTGGAGGTGCTGACCGAGCAACGCATCCACGGCAAGGAGCTCGCCGCCGAGTACAACGCCACCTCCCCGCGTGACGCCGCCGGGCGTCGGCGCCTGCTGGAGGAGATCTTCGGCGAGGTCGGTGAGCACGTGTGGGTGGAGCCGCCGCTGCACGTCGCCTACGGCATCCACACCCGCGTGGGCTCACCCGTATACGCCAATGCCGGACTGCAGCTCATCGACGACTCCCCGGTGATCATCGGCAACCGGGTCATGTTCGGACCGCGCGTCATGATCACTACCGCCGGGCACCCCGTCCACCCGGAGATGCGCGACCGCGGTCAGCAGTTCTCCGCTCCGGTGGTGATCGAGGATGACGTGTGGATCGGCGGGAACGTGACGATCCTGCCGGGCGTGACCATCGGTCGCGGCTCGGTGATCGCCGCCGGCGCCGTTGTGAACGCCAATGTGCCGCCCATGGTGGTGGCGGGCGGTGTGCCGGTACGGGTGCTGCGCGAAATCACCGACGCCGACCGCGACTGGTCCTACCGGGCTCCGCGCACGCTGCCCGTGCCCGGCAGGCGGGCGGGGGATGACGGCGCCTGAGTGCTCGCGTCGCTCCGGCGGCGCGCACCTCGGCCTCCTGGGCCTCGGGGTTCCGCTCGCGCGTGCTCACGCGCGCGTAACCGATGCTGCTGCTCACCGCTCCACTCCCCGGGATCCTTGGCCACGGCCAGGCCGGCGACTAAGCCGCTGCTGGGTAGCACCGGAAGACCGCCTCGTCACTTCAGTCGTCACCTGTGGGTAGGACGCTCGGACCGCTGATCTTCCCATGTCCGCTGACGGATTTGACGGGCCAGTGGCGCGTGGCTGAGCGATAACACGGAAAACCGGCACAAGCGAGTCGGGCACGGGCTCGTAGCGTCCCAGGTCAGGCCCGGACAACATGCTGGCTTGGTTCCACACCTCGGGATTCACCCGACTGAAGTCAAGAGTAAAGCGCGACAGCTCAGCCACGTGCTCCATGAAGACCTTGGAGGTGCGACCGTTACCCTCTCGAAAGGGGTGCGCCTGGTTCAAGTAGGCGAAGACCTCAGCGCTGGCTCGCGAGAATTCCTCGTGGTCAAGACTCGCCCATTCGGTACCGGTGACCAGCCGGTGCACGTCATTCAGGTAGCGGTCCACTTGGCCGGCGTGGACATCGGCGAAGGTGGAGACGTTCTTGGAGATGTTCACACCACGGTACTGGCCGGCCCACTCGTAGACGTCCTGGAACAGGTAGCCATGGATTGCGCGAATGTGCGCCGCGTCGTAGGTGCGAGGAAGGCGAACTTGTCCATGAACAAGGTCGTAGGCGCGAGCGCTGGTGTCCCCGTACTCCATCCGAGCCAATGCCTTTGCATCGCGTTCGCCATAGAGGTTGCGCAGTGTGCCCTGCCCCGTGGCGGGGTTGTAGGTCTCTGGGTAGAAGTAGGACTCCCACGTCTTGTAGCGCAAGGGCGTCACACTCAGGCAGGCGTGACCTGGGCGATCCGCCGTGCCGCGGCGTGAGCGCGGCGGCGGTATTCGATGATGTCGATCGCACCTCGCGCATAGTCGGTCAGGTTCTCCACGTCCTCACGGGTCGGTTCGAATCCCTCGTGCCAGCCTGCAGCGAGAGACTGCCGCACTGCGTGACGCTGGGCCTCGTCGAGCTGGGTGAACAGCTCGGGCCAACGTTCCTCGATGTCGAACTTCTCCATAGGGCTCTCCTCTCCAGTGGGTCAACTATTCTATCGGCGTCCCGAAAACTGTCTACGGGTTGCTTCGGTCCAAATAACTTACAGGTCATAGTTTCGGACCGCTTGTGCACAGGGAAACAGCCTCGCTGACCAAGCTCTACGGAGCTACTCCGGAAACGATCGTTTACGGGCTCTTCCGGTTTGAGGGCGTGGTGGCTTCAGGCCGGGGCTGCGGTGCGGGGGTCGTTCTCGGGGCGGATGAGGTCGATGTCGGGCGTACAAGGACGTTCTCAGGTTGACAAGGACGTTTTCGGGCTGGCGGGGTCGTGTTCGGTAGGTGTTGGTTTGCCGAGAACGTCCTCTTCGGCCCCAAACCCTCCACGTTCGGTAGGGTTTCGGGCTCACGAGGACGCCCTCCCGAGCGGCGTCCTCAAGGGCAAACCCACGTCGTCGACGGCTAACCCACGTCCTCGAACAACCCCCACCAACCCACCCAAACCAGCTCCTCGTACTGGCGGCTGTGGTGGCCGGCGTGCTGCGAGGCGAGGGACGCGATGAGCCTGCCGTGGTGAGCCGCGCCGGCTCACCACGCCGGACCCCGACTGCACCTGGCTGCCGACAGCCCCGGCACCCGGAAGCGGGACCGTCTACAACGCCGCTTCCCGGTCTGCAACGCCACTTCGGGGTTAACAACGCCAGTTAACCGTCTGCTGAAGGCCCCCGACGTATACAGCAGAACGTTAAGTAGCGTTGTTAACGCCCAACCGGCGCACCAGACACCCCACCCCGTGTTAGGTCTCAGGACATCGGCAACAGTTCTACCTCAGCCCCGACACAACCACCACACCCCCAAACCGGAAGAGCCCGTTTACGACACCCTAGGCACCTACACCAACCGAACCGGCCCACAATCTTCCACCAGCGCCAGGGAGCCAACGGGCTCACTGAAATCAGGCGCATGCCATGAGCGCTGCGGGCCGACCCGCCAGGCAACACCCGCGACGTCGACGACGACCGACCCAGCAGGTAACGCGACGAGTTGCCACGGCATCCACAACACCGCATAGTCGGCATCACCGCCATCGTTGGCCGGTGCTCGGCGTACGAATTCCCGTCTGACGTTCTGCTCTCACGTACGCATACGTGAGAGGGGGATCAGTCCTGGCGGGCGAGATCGGCGGCGCCGATGAGCCCGGCCTCCTGGCCCGAGGAGGAGATGACGACCGGGATCTCGGGGCGGTGGGCGTGCGCCGTCAGGTGCTCGTTGAAGCTCTTGCGCACCGGATCCAGCAGGATGTCGCCGGCCTCGGTAAGACCGCCGGTCAGCACGATGACCTCAGGGTCTAGCACGGCGCACAGGTCGGCCAGCCCCAATCCGAGGGCGCTGCCCAGGCGGGCGTAGCACTCGAGCGCCGCCGGATCCCCCTCGCGGGCGGCGGCGGTGACGGCCTTGCCGGAGATCTTGTTCTGGTCCCCGCCGGAGAGCTCAATGATGCGGGCGGCGTAGTCGGGACGGAACTTGGCCAGCTCCCACCCGTTGACGCCCAGCGCCGTGCCGGAGCCGTAGCGCTCCAGGCAGCCGCGCTGGCCACAGCCGCAGGGGCGCCCGTCCGGGACCACGTTGATGTGGCCGATTTCGGCGGCGAAACCGGCGGCGCCGCGCACCAGGCGGCCGTCGATGATCACTGCTCCTCCGACTCCGGTTCCGAGAGTCACGACGAGGACGTTCTGTGCGCCCTTACCGCCACCGAAGCGGGCCTCGGCCCAACCGGCCGCATTGGCGTCGTTCTCCACCACGACCTTCTTGCCGGTGCGGGAGGCGATCTCGTCGGCGATGCGGGCGCCGGTCCAGTCCAGGTTGGTGCCGTAAACCATGGTGTTGCGGTCCGAGGAGGTGAAGCCCGCCGCACCCACACCGATGGTTTCGACGTCGTACTGCCCGGCGAGCTCATTGGCGACGTCCGCAATGGTGGTGAAGATGGCTTCACGGCTGGTGGCGGGGGAGTCGCGGCGGGCGGTGGCCAGAACGGTGCCGTCCTCGTCGACGACGCCCGCGGCGATCTTGGTGCCGCCCACATCGACGCCGATGCTCAGTGCCATAGTTGTTCTCCTGATTGATTCAAGTTGCCGTATGTCTTGTCATTACACCTGCCGCACGGGGCGTCGGTGCCCCTGGTCGGCCGGCTCGCGTCGGTCGCGCGGGGATATGAACCTATTGTGACAGCCACCATGAGCCAGGCCAACCGCGGTCCGCGCGCAGATCGGTACATCCCGGGCGCAAGCCCCTCACCGAGGTCGGTTGAACTGACGGGGCGCCCGGCTACGGGGCGGGAGTGGCGCCTCCTCCCGCTGCCACGGCCTGCTCGAGGATGGTGGCCCGCATGTAGTCCTCGGGTGCGTAGCCGGAGACATAGGCGTCGTTGACGATGAAGAAGGGCGTGCCTTTGATGCCGAGGTCATAGGCGTGCTGCTTGGCGTCCGCAACCGCCTGCACGGTTTCGGCAGCGTTCATGTCGGTACGGAACTGATCCAGGTCGGGCACGCCCGCCTGCTCGGCGAGCGCCACCAGGGAGTCCTCGGTGTACTCGGGGTGCTCGCTCGGATCGGTGGCGGCGTAGACGGCGTCGTGGAACTCCCAGAACTTGCCCTGATTCCCAGCGGCGATGCCGGCCTGCGCCGCCAGTGGGGAGGTCTCGGTGATCTGGGCGAGGTCGCGCCACTCCACGCGCAGGGTGCCGTCCTCAACCAGGTCCTCCAGTGCCGGATCGACCTCCTGGGCGAACAGGGTGCAGTAGGGGCAGGCGAAGTCGGAGTAAATGACCATGACCACCGGGGCGTCGACGTCGCCCTTGGCCTGGGCATCGGCGGGGTCACGCTTGACTTCCCCGTGCAAGATCGCCAGCAGGTCGGGGTCGGTCTGTGAGGGTGCAGCCGTCTGCACTCCACTTGCCTGCGCCGAAGCGGTCGCCGGAGCCTCGGCGGTGGCGGGAACCTCGGCGCTGGACCGGTCGGGGCGGATCGCCAGGATGATCGCAATTACCGCGAGCAGGATCGCAATCACGATGAGCAGGGTGACGACGATCGGATTGCTGCGGGATGCTGGACGCGGCCCGGTCGCGGTGTCGTGGTTCGGTGACGTCATGGCGGCAGTCTTTCAGAGTCGCCGTCGACGCTCGCCCGCGACATGGCCCGCAGATCGGCAACGTTAAGTGGCATCTCGATAAAGAGCGATCACCTCTGGTACGAGCTTTTGCACCCTGGTGTACGGCAAATTCCCGCACACCAGGGTGCAAAAGCTCGTGGCAGGGCGCAAAGGCTCGTAGTAGGACGCAGCGCACCGGAAGAGCCCAAGCACCGATGCCCAAGTGATGGCAGAGACTAGGCGTTATCGGAGTCGTCGCCGCCGAAGCGCCGCATCATGTCCGTCAGGCTGGTGCCGGTCAGCGAGCGCATGACGGCGTCGAGCTGCTCGACGTTGCCGGCCACGGCCTTGGGCAGCGCGGAGGCGCCCTCGGTGGAGATGATCGACATGTCCTTGACGCTGCCCAGCGGCTCGGCCAGAGCGCGGGCGATCTCCGGCGCCTTGTCCAGGATCATCTGCTGGGTCGCGGCCCGCCCGTACTTTGCCAGGGCGTCGGCCTTGTCGCTCATGGCCTTCGCCTCGGCCTCACCGGCGGCGCGCACGGCCTCGGCCTCGGCGCGGCCGCGGGCGGCGATCGCCTCCGCCTCGGCCTGGGCCTGCGCGGCGGTGGCGCGGGCCTGGGCCTCGGCGCGGGCGACGGTGGCCTGCGCCTGCGCCTCGGCGTCCAGGCGGGTGCGCTCGGCCTCGGCCTCGGCCTTGCGGATCGACTCGGCCTTGGCGGCCTCGGCCTCCTGCTCGCGCTGGTAGCGGGCGGCGTCGGCGGGCTTGCGGACGGTGGAGTCCAGTTCGCGCTCGGTCAGGGCGGCCTGCGCCTCGGCGGCCTCCTGCTCGATGACGGCGATCTCGCGCTTCTTGGCGGCGCGCGCCAGGGGCCCGGCGGAGTCTGCCTCCGCCTGGGCCTTATCGGTCTCGGCCTTGAGCTCGGCCTGCCGCAGGGACAGGTCGCGCTCGCGCTCCGCGATCTGCTGGCGCGAGGACACCTCGGCGTCCTTGGCCTCCCGCTCGGCATTGGCACGGGCCACGCGGGCGTCCTTGGCGACGCGCTGCTGCTCGGGCACGCCCAGGGAGTCGATGTAGCCGGAGGCGTCGGTGATCTCGGAGATCTGCAGTACGTCGATCTCCAGCCCCATGTTGGCCATGACCGACTTGGCGTCGTCGAACACGTTCTGCTGGAGGGCGTCGCGGTCGGAGATCAGGTCGGTGACGGTCATGTGGCCGATGATGGAGCGCAGCGAGCCGATCAGGGCGTCGCGGGAGGAGTCGGCGATCGCCTGGTCCGTGTTCGGCTTGCCCAGGAAGCGCTTGGCGGCGGCCCGCACCTGCTGGTCGGAGTCACCGACCTTCACGGCGGCGACGGCGGAGACGGAGACGTTGATCTTGTTCTCGTCCTCGGCGGTCACCTGGAAGCCGATGGTGTTCTGGGTGAAGGGCAGGTACTGGATCGACTGGATGATCGGCAGCACGAAGTCACGCCCGCCGGGTCGGATGATCTTGACCTCCCCGTTGCGGGTGGAGCCGGATACCAGGCCGGTCAGGTTGGAGGGCACGACGACGACCCGAGACAACATGTAGGCGCCCAGCAGGAGCACCAGGACGACGACGGCGATGATGGCGTAAAACATTCGCTTTCCTTGGGTTTGCGGGGTTAAGGGGGACTGTTGGAGCGGCCGGCGGAGACGCCCACCCGGCTACTCGGTGGGTGCCGAATGTCGATCGGCCGCCCGGTCGGGCGGATCGACGCGGCCGACGACGAGCGTGTCGTCTGCGGTTGCGTCCACCACCCAGGCGATGGCGCCGGCGCGCAGGGCGTCGTCGGAGCGGGCCGGCAGGGTGGCCTGGTGGCCGCGGGAGGTGGCGATGACCTCGCCGCGGCCGTCCTTCCACCACAGCACCCGCACCTCGCTGCCGACCAACTCGCCGACCGTGAGGGGGATGGCGTTGCGGGGCATGGAGCGGCGCAGCCGCACCCACACGGCGCGCGTGCCCGCTCCGGCGGCGACGGCGAAGCCCAGCGGCACCCCGATCAGCACCTGCGTGGACAGCCGTTCGCCGGCCAGCGCCTGCACCCCCATGCCGACGGCACCGAACACGCCCAGGGCGCAGGCCAGCACTGGTAGGGATCCGTCGAACAACAGATCGTCCAGGCCATCGAACAGACCGTCGAGCAGGAGGGAGAGTGCCAGGGCGCCGCAGCCGATGAGGGCGCACCACATGAACGGGGACATGTACGCCTTTCTGTGCCGCTGCGAGCCATCGGGCTCAGGTTGTTTACACCCGGATTGTTACATGTCCGGCGGACTGACGGTATGCCCGTCCCACGAGCCGGGCACTCCGGTGATGGGGACATGTGCCCATCGCGTCGTCGGCCACGGCGGTCAACTCGCGCGTCGCGCCACCTGATAGCCGCCGGTGTCCAGCACCAGCTCATAGGTGGCGCCCGTGGCGGACCGTTCGCTTGCCCAGGCGGCGGCGTCCGCCGGTGGGTTGCCGCCCCAGGCGGAGGAGGAAGAGTCGACCACCACGTAGTCGGTGTCCACGGTGGAGGTACCCACCCAGTAGACCGTGTGGTCCGGGACCAGGTAGGCCAGCAGCCCCAGGTCGGTTTCGACGCTGGCCCCGTCTGGGATCACGTCGCTGACTTCGGCGGCGGCCTGCGCGCGCCACGAGGCGGCGCCGAAGCCGGGTTGGGTCAGGCTCCACAGCGGCAGGTCGCGGGCCGTGCCCACTCCGGCGGCCAGGGGCACGACGACGCCGAGCGCCACCGTCAGGCGTGCCCACACCGGCGCCGCCCGTCGGCCCGACGCCGAGGTCTGGGGAGCCGTGGCCGGGTTCGCCTCGGTGCCGCGCGCCTTGAGCCGGGCGACGACGTCGAGCAGCGCCCCCAGCGCAATCGGCATCAAAATCGCGTTGTAGTGCCAGTTCTGCCAACCCCAGTAGAACTCGTTGCCGGACAGGAAACGCCAGGCGAGTGTGGGCAGCACCAGGGCCATCCAGGGGGAGGCCAGGCCGATTCCCCCGGCGGTGTACATCAGCATGCCCAGGGTGGCGAGCTTGACCTCGGGTGAGAACAGGCGGCTCAGCAGGCCTGCGGAGGCGCCGTCGTCGGACAGGCCGTACTCCCAGGTGTTCGAGGGGCTCAGCAGCGGCAGGAACACCAGGACGGTGAGTAGGAACGCAAGCAGGCCGAACAGG
Organism: Actinomyces sp. Z5; assembly: GCF_003287795.1. NCBI lineage: Bacteria > Bacillati > Actinomycetota > Actinomycetes > Actinomycetales > Actinomycetaceae > Actinomyces > Actinomyces sp. Z5. The sequence goes on along the minus strand of NZ_QMIN01000045.1, from coordinate 1,906 downwards.
GCGACGGCGAAACCCAGGCGAGTGGTGCCCAGGCGGCGCCACCAGTTCGGGCCGCGCGGGGTTGGCTGCTGCGGTGCGCCCTGCAGACCTCGCAGCGCGATGGCCAAGCCCGCCATGAACACGGTCAGGCCCAGGTCCTCCTTGACCAGCACGAGCGGCGCCAGCCACCACGCGCAGCTGCGCCAGCGTCGCTCGACGAAGGCCACCGACGCCCACGCCAGCAGCGGCACCGCAAAGGCGATCTCGTGGAACTGGGCGGCCACCGCTCCCTGAAAACCCCAGGAGAGCACATAGAACAGTCCGAGCAGGGCGGCCACCGGACGGTTCAGCAGGCGGGTGGCCAGCCGGGTCAGCGGCCAGGCGGAGACGGCGAGTAGCAGATCCTGCACCACCAGCAGGGCCAGCGGGGTGGGGAACAGTCGCCACACTGGGCCCAGCAGCACTAGGAGCGGATGAAAGTGGTCCCCCAGCAGGTTGTAGCCCTCGCCCTTGATGGGGACGATCGGTGCCTGCAGATGCGAGTACGCCTTGGCCAGCTCGGAGAAGATCGCCAGGTCCCAGCTGGGTACCTGCATGGAGCGCCACTGGCCCACCGAGTAGATGATCATGGCGGCGGCCCCGACGATCACGGCCAGCGCCGCCGGCAGCCGGTCGAATAGCCACCGGGAGGAACGGGGGGACCTTTGTGCCAAGGTGCGGTCAGGGCGGGAGTCGGCGGAGGTCATCGACGTGAGCCTACCGAGGCGCCCGCCCGTCATGTGCGGCCGACGCCGGGCCCCTGCAGGTTCAGTGCAATTTGACGGTGCCGAAGACGATGTTGGTGTGGTGCGGGCGGCGCGTGTCCGGAATGAAGTGGCGATAGTCGAGCGTGACGCCGGCGTCTTCGAAGTCGCGCATCAGGTCGTGCGGCGCCACCAGGAAGCGTTCGGAGATGCGGGTCTGATCGCCCTGCGCAAGCGTGATCCGACGCCGATGCCGGGCATGGTCTATCCGCTCGGTCAGGGTGATGCCGGGGCGCGTGGTGAAGGTGGTGCTGGCCGGCGCCTCCGGGCGGACATGCTCGGCCGACAGGATCAGTCGGCCGCCGAGGGCAAGATGTGCGGTGGCCAGGCGAATGGTGTTGCGACGTTGCTCGGGGTCGAGAGCGGTGATCGCACCCGCCGGGATACATACGGCCTTGAAATGCTCATGGAAGAGGAAGTCGGTCATGTCGGCCCGGCACACTTCAATACGGGCCGCCACGTCTGGCTGTGTGTGGCGCAGCCCGTCCATGCGGCCGCTGAACAGGCCTAGGACGTCTTCCCTGTTGTCGGTGGCCAGGACGCGGTGACCGGCGGCGGCCATGGGCAGGGTGACTGGGCCGACGCCGCAGGCCAGCTCCAGCACGCGCATGTCGGCCAGCCGCGGGTTCTGAATGAAGGAGAGCAGATCGAGTACGGACTGGATCTCCGACTCATCGCACAGGGATAGCAACCGGGCTCGGGTCTCGGCGGGGTTGCGGTGGGCAGAGATTAGGGAACGAGGCACGTTGGTCACCGCGTTTTGCCGGATCGATTGCGGAGGATGCCGACGCGGGTCCCGGAGGGGGAGTCACCTACGACCCGCGATGCCTGCCGGGGTCGCGGTGGCCGCGAAATGGGGTCAGTCATGTGTTAGCTCCTGTTTGCTCCCAAGGGGTCGGTGCGGTGCCGGTGCGTGTTGCGCCGGGTATTGCGTCCGTGCGCTACAGCTTCCGGTGCTCGCAACTGCATTGCGCATTCCACTCTCGTTGCAGGTATGAACAATCGGCCGAGTGGGGAGCCGATTGGGCGATTGGGGGCGGGGCCGGCCGACCGGCGTCGACTCGCCCTGGCGAGAAACCACGACGGCGCGGCGCCGGATCAGATTCCGGGCCGCGCCGCCGCCG
>NZ_QMIN01000044.1:16063-33025 GCF_003287795.1 Actinomyces sp. Z5 | reverse complement strand
GGGCCGCCCCGAGGGACTGCAGGCGCGCCAGGCCGAAGGCCCGCCCCACCAGGTAGCCGGGGGCGAGCAGGAAGGCAAGGAGGAAGGCGGCTGCGGGCAGTGCCTGAAGCCAGGTCACTTGCCCCCGCCGATGGTCAGGCGGGGGGTGCCGGCCCACAGGGCGGGGTCGGTGACGCGGCGGCCGTCGAGCAGCAGCCGCACGCCGGGCAGGTCCGCGGGGGCCAGGGTGGCGTACTCGGGGTGGTCGGCCTGGACGATGGCGACGTCGACGGCGTCGCCGAGGTGGTAGGCGTCCCAGCCGAAGCCGGCCAGCTCGGCGTCGGTGTACATGGGGTCGTGGACCAGCACCTGCGCGCCCTGCTTCCGCAGCGCCTCGACCGTGGGGAACACGCCGGAGAAGGCGGTCTCCTTCACCTTGCCGCGGTAGGAGGCGCCCAGCACCACCACGCGCATCCCCTCGAGGCTGCCGAGCACCTCCACCGCGCGGTCGACCACGTACTGCGGCATGGTGGCGTTGAAGGAGCGGGCGGTGCGCACGATCGAGGCGTCCGGGTCGGTGGACAGGTACAGGCGCGGGTAGACGGGGATGCAGTGGCCGCCCACGGCGATGCCGGGCCGGTGGATGTGGGAGTAGGGCTGGGAGTTGCAGGCGTCGATGACGCGCTGGATGTCGAAGCCGGCCTTGTCGGCGTAGACGGCGAACTGGTTGGCCAGACCGATGTTGACATCCCGGTACGTGGTCTCGGCGAGCTTGGCCATCTCGGCGGCCTCGGCAGTACCCATGTCCCACACCCCGTTGGGGTGGGGCAGGTCGGTGCGCTCATCGAAGTCGAGAACCTGCTCGTAGAAGCGGATACCGACCTCGGTGCCGGCCTGGTTCAGGCCGCCCACCAGCTTGGGGTAGCGGCGCAGGTCGGCGAAGACCCGCCCGGTGAGCACACGCTCGGGGCTGAAGACCAGGTGGAAGTCCTCCCCCTCCTTCAGCCCGCTGATCTCCTCGATCAGCGGCTTCCAGCGCCCGCGGGTGGTGCCGACCGGCAGGGTGGTCTCATAGGAGACCAGGGTGCCGGGGGTCAGGTGCTCGGCGAGGGAACGCGTGGCGGCGTCCATCCACTCGAAGTCCGGCTCCCAGGTCTCATCGTTGACGAACAGCGGCACCACCAGCACCACGGCGTCGGCGCCCGGGATGGCCTCGGCGTAGTCGGTGGTGGCGCGCAGCGCCCCGGCGGGCACCAGCCGGGCCAGCCGGTCGGCGAGCTCGGCCTCACCGGGGAAAGGCTCGCGGGCGGCGTTGACGGCCTCGACGGTGGCGGGGTTGACGTCCACGCCGATGACCTCGTGGCCCTTTCCGGCGTACTGGACCGCCAGGGGCAGACCGATCTTTCCCAGGGCGACGACGGCGATGCGCATGCAGAATCCTTCCTCAGCGACTGCAGCAGGCAAAGCGAGAATACCCGTTCAGCCCGCCGCGGCGGCCCCAAGGAGAAGAGCATCATAGTGAGCCCTGACATGCGACCAGTCGTTGGCGCGCAGGATGTGCTCCTGCTGGCGGTGGCGGTAGTCGGCATCATCGGCCAGGGCGAGGATGCGGGCGGCGGCCTCCTGCGGGGTGTTCACCACCCAGTCCTCCGGGAACAGCGCCGCCGGGCCGCCCCAGCGGGCGACGTCGGGCCAATTGCGGCATACGGGCAGAGCGCCGGAGGCGACCCCCTCGATGAAGCCCTCGTGCGTGCCCTCCCGGCGCGAGGCGGAAACGATCACGCCGGCGCGCCGCAGGTACTGGGGCACCACCTCGGTGCGGCCGGTGATGGTGACGGCGTTGCCGAGGGCAGCCAGGCGGGCGGTCACGGCGTCGGCGTAGATGCGCTCCTCCGGAGACAGGTGACTCGGAAATCCGGGGCCGATGAGCAGCAGATGCCAGGCCGGGTCGGTCTGGCGCAGCAGGTCGAGGGTGTCCAGGGCCCAGGCGGGGTCCTTGCGCAGGGCTGCCCAGCCCACCAGCGCCAGGGTGCGGGTAGCGCTCGGTTCCTTGGGCAGGGCGAAGCGTCGCAGTTGCGCCCGGTTGGGGACGGTGGCGACCTCCAGGGTGTCGGGCAGGGGCAGGCTGGCGCGCAGAATCTCCCGGATTGCAGGGGCAACGGTGACCAGCTGGTCAACGGCCGTCCAGTCCACCAGCTGTGGCATGACGGTGGAGGCCTCGTAGGAGTGGACCCGGATCAGGAACCGTGCCCGCGGGGCCAGCACCGGCGCCACCAGGCTGGCCCAAACCGCGGCCGCATTGCCCCACTCCACGAAGATGGTGTCGGCCCAGGCCAGGGCGGTGGCCGCCTCGTCGAAGTCGCCGGTGGGCAGGCCGGCACCCACCGGGTCGACGCCGCGGGCCAGGCGCAGACGGGCGTGCAGGAGCCGGCGCCGCGTCGGGGTAGCCGGTAGGCCACGCAGATCCAGGGTGCGTACCTCGCAGCGCGGGTCGGCGCGGTAGTCCTCGACGATGCCGCGGACGAAGGTCCAGTTCTTCAGGGAGATGAACAGCACCCGCTCCGGCCCCTCCTTCCGGGCGGAGGCGTGCCGGCGGGAGGCCAGCGGTGCGGTGGCGGCGGCCCACGCGGACGAGGCGCGCAGCGGGGCCAGGAATACGGCGGGGTCCGCGGTCAGGGCGGAGGTGGCGGCCGCGAAGTGCAGGCTCGGGTGGAACATCATCCGCACGGCCATGTCCAGCAGTTCCTCCGCGGCCGCGTCGGCGCCGGCCTCCCAGGCGGCGTCGGCCAGCGCGAGTAGGTCGGTCAGGGCGTTGGGGGGCAGAGCACCGGTGGCGGTTTGCGCGCCCGTGTTCATGGCCAGGATGGCCTCCTCGACGGCGACGACAGCCGCCGCTCGCCGGCCGCCCAGCAGCCCGCGCGCCCGCCCCAGCAGGCGGTGGGCGCGGGCGTGCTCGCCCCGGTCGGCCAGGAAGCGGGCGCGACGGGCCGTCTCGATGGCGCCGCTGACGGCGTCGTCCCGGCGGATGGCCAGGCGCAGGCGCGCCAGGGTTATGGAGACCAGCGCGGCCCGTCCGGGCGGGGTGACGGCGGCGCGGGAGGCGATCCCGGTGATCCCGGTGGCGGTGCGTGGCATCGGTGCTCAGTCCTGGTCTGGGGCCGGCGGATTGCCGACCGGTGCGGGTGCGGGCGCTGCGGGAAGCAGTTTGGTAAGCATGGAGGCCGTCATGAAGCGCAGGGGGGCCTCCCGGTCCAGCAGCCAGGCGGGGTCGCGCGTGAGCAGGGTGGCGGGGCGACCGTGGCGGCGGCGCGCCTGGGCACGGTGGATGAGCACGGAGGCCGGCACACCCGGATCCAGGCAGGCGTCAAGCAGGTCCCGGTCCGCCCGCGACAGGACGCGGTCGAAGCCGGGCGCAGCACCGTGCAGGCGCCGACACATGCCCGCCAGCGCGGCCCGCTCGGTGGGCGTCCAGATGTCCTCCCGGTCACGGTAGTAGACGGCGCCGAACACGTGGATGCGCACCAGCTTGACCACCACGGCGCGGCGTCGCGCCGCCGTGAGCGAGGCGAACCAGGGCGCGCGCAGCACGCCGGGCAGGAAGCCGAGCTGCTCGTCCATGGGACGCACGTCATAGGTGACCCGGTCGGAGGCGTCCTCACCGATCAGGTAGACGGGGCCGGCCGCGTCGTATGCGGTGGGCACGGTGGCGAACAGGCCGGTCACCATGGCCACGTCCCCACCCACGGTGGCGCCCTCCACCAGGTGGGCGCCGGTGCGCCGGAGCATCGCCACGCTGAGCAGCCCCAGCGGGGCGGAGCGGTAGGCGAGGCGGTCGGCGGCCAGGTCGGTGCGGGCCAGGCGACGGATGGCCCGGGCGGCGGGACCACCGGGACGGTTCGGGACGCGACCGGCCTCGCGGGAGCACAGGTACGGGGCGAGCAGCCGGGTGGGGCGCGGCGCGGGCGTGGGCACGATCGCCGTCGGGCGTCCCAGGGCCAGGCGGGGAATGACGAATTCGGCACCGGTCGCCTCGGCCAGCGCCAGCCAGGAGGCGACCGCGCCGGGGGCGAGGCGGTCGTCGGATCCCATGATGGAGACCCACGGGGTGCGGGCGGCGCGCATGCCCGCGTTGAAGGGGCCGGAGGCGGAGGGGCGGGGGTCGGTGTGCTCCAGGTAGCGCACCAGTTCGCGGTGCCCGGGCCGGATCGCGGCGGCGATCTCCTCGGCGGGCCGGTTGTGGCAGGCGACGGTGACGGCGGCCTCGGGGTTGCCTTCCAGCAGGGAGACGACGGCGCGGGCGATCGGCCGGGTGGGGGTGTGGCAGGCGACGACGACGTCCACCTGCGCGCCGGGCGGCGGCTCGGGGCGCCCGAGGTCGGTGCGTTCGACGGTGTTGGGGCCGAGTCGACGGCGCCCGCGGGCGACGGGTTGAGCGAGTGTTTCGTGCACGTGCGTTACCCCCGGGGCTCGTCACCGGGCCAGGTCTCACCCCGCGGGGCGAGTAGGTCGCGGTAGGCGGTGTTGTAGCCGCGGGTGGCCGCGGCGGTGGAGAAGCGGTCGCCGATGGTCGCGGCGATGGCCTGAGCGGGCGTGGCCGCGGTGGCGGCGTCGAGTTCGGCCACCGCGTCGGCCCACTGGGACGCATCGCGGCTGGCGACCAGGCGCGAGTAGGCGGGGTCCAGGTACTCGCTCTGGCCGCCCTTGGCGCCGGTGACCACGGGGCGGCCGGCAATGACCGCCTCCGCCACGGCGATGAAGAAGTTGTCGGAGCGGGTGGGGGCCAGGAACACGTCCGCATCCGCGAGCGCGGCGCGCACGCCCGCGGCATCCAGGGTTCCGGTCAGGGTGATGCGCCCGGCCAGGTCGGGCGCGGCGGCGCGCTCGGTGACGGCGTCGCGCAGGGGCCCCTCCCCCACCCAGGTCAGGTGGGCGTCGACGCCGCGGCGCACGAGTTCGGCCACGACCTCGAGGGCCAGCAGCGGGTCCTTGCGGTCGATGATTCCGCCGACGCTCACCAGCCGCAGCGTTCCGTCGCCGCGGTCCCGCCGCGGGGCGGGCGGATAGGGCTCGACAATGCACGGAACCGGGCGGGTGTCCCGCCCGCCGCGCCCCAACGCCACGCCGTCGGCGAGGAACTGGGAGTCGGTGGTGACGATGTCGGGCAGGCGCAGCAGCCGCCGCAGTGCGGGCAGGGCGGCCCGGGCCGTCGGCGGCAGGGTCTCCGGCGCGGTCAGCGCGGACCAGTGCTCGGTGTGGATCCAGGGCAGCCGCGGCCGCAGCAGGGCGGCGGGTTCCAGCGCGGAGGCGGCCATGGTGTGCAGGATCTGCGGGGTGAAGGCGTCGCTGCGCAGAGCCGCGCCCAGGGCGCGGGCGGCGCGGGCGACGTCGGCGGGGTTTTGTGGGTTCATGGGGATGCGCCGCACGGGCAGGCCGGCGTGCATCAGGCGGCGGGTGCCGTCGTCGTCCCCGGGCGCGACCAGGTGAAGCACGCGCAGCTCGTGCGCCCGGCCGATGGCGTGGAGGTTGTTGACCACGAAGCTGCCGCGGGAGGGGGCGACGGCCGTGGGGAACCAGGTGGTTACGGCGAGGACCCTCATGCGTTCTCCCCGGTGTCGGTGCCGCGGTCGGCCGGGACGGCAAGCGTCGGATCGACGGCGGCGGCGCGGCGGTCCGCGGCCAGGATGGCGTCCCACCAGCCCGACATCTGCTGCTCGGCGGACAGCTCGCGGGCGGCGGCGTGGGCGGCGGCCTTGCCGGCGGCGACCTGCGCGTCGGTGAGCGAGTCCAGGGTGGCGGCCAGGGAGGCGGCGGTGAAGTCCGCCGTGACGGCACCCAGGTGGTACTGCTCGACCACGCGGGCCATTTCCGGGCTGGGTGAGACGACCGCGGCCAGGCGGGCCTGGATGAAGTCGAACAGCTTGTTGGGCAGGGTGTGCTTGTAGTTGAAGGAGACCGGTGGGATGGAGAAGACGCCAACGTCGTAGCGGGCGAGGGTGTCAATGAGCTCGGCGTAGGGGACGGGGTCCATCACGTGCACGCGGCCGGCGCGGTCGGCGGGCAGGGCGGCGGCCTGGGCGCGCAGGGCGTCGATGACGGCGGGGTCGTTGCGGGTCAGGTACAGGTCCAGAGTGACGTCGCGTTCGGTCAGGCCGACGGCCTCGACCATGATCTCCAGGTGCCGGTCGGGCAGGGCGGCGCCGGAGTGCACCAGCCGCAGGGGGTGTCCGACCGGGGTGGGGTCGGCCTGCCGGTAGGGGGTGGCGTTGGTGACCACCTCGGCGCGGATGCCGTATTCGCGGCGGTAGGCGTCGGCCAGTCCCTGGGCGACGGTGGTGACCGAGTCCGCGCGGGTCACGTAGGTGCGGCACAGCCAGCGCACGTAGGGCGCGACGAAGATGCGCCAGCGGGGCACGCCCTCCTTCTGCCGGGGGGCGTACTCGTGCAGGTCGGCGTGGACGCCGCCGGCCGGGCGCAGCCACAGGGCCAGTGGCACGGTTTCGGCGTCGTCGGCCAGGACCACGTCGAACTCGCCGGGCTCCAGCTGTTCACGCACCCAGGCGACCACCTCCTGGTGCGCCTGGGCGCGGGCGAAGCGGCGGGCGATCAGGTCGGCGCGATCCAGCCGCCAGGAGACCAGCTCATCCGGGATGCGCACGTGCCGGGCCACGCCGTCGGGAGCCTCGCCGTAGCCGCAGGTGGTGACCTCGTGGGTGGGGGTGAACAGGCGCACCTGCTTCAGCACGCGGGCGTCGGCGGCGATTGGGGAGAAGGAGATGATCAGCAGGCGGGGGCGCCGAGGCGCGGAGGTGGGGCCGGAGGGGACGCTCATGCGCGTTCCCCCATCAGGGCGCGGCGGTAGGCGCCGATCAGCGCCCCGGTCTCCTGCTCCCAGGTGAGCTGCGGGCAGGCGGCCAGGGCGGCGGCCCGGTAGCGGTCGGGGTCGGCCAGGATGTGGGAGATGGTGGCGGCCAGATCCGCCGGGTCCTCCCCGGAGAAGACCTCCCCCACCCCGTAGCGTTCGACGACGGCGCGGATGTCCGGCAGGTCGGCGGCCGCCACGGGCAGACCGCCGCGGATCGACTCGAACAGCTTGTTGGGCAGGGCGAAGCGGTAGGACAGGCAGGTGGGGCGCACGTGCACCACCGCCACGTCGGCGTCGGACAGGGCGTCGGCCACCTCGTGCGGGGCTACCGGCCCCACCCGGTGTACGCGGTCGCTCACGCCGTGGCGGGCGGCTTCGCGGGCGAGGGCGGCGAGGTAGTCCGGTTCGCCGTAGCCGAGCATGACCAGGTGGACGTCGGCGGGCAGGTGCGGCAGAGCGGCGATGGTCTCCTCGATGCCGCGGGAAGTGGTGATGCGCCCGCCGTATGCGATGACCTTGTCGGTGGGGGCCAGGGCGGCCAGTTCGTGCAGCCGTCCGCGGCCGGGATCGGGCAGGGGGCCGGCCGCGGGAATGTTGCGCACCAGGGCGGGTGGAGTCTCCAACCGGTAGTGCTCGGTCAGCCAGTCGACGATGGAGGGAGAGACGGTGATGACGGCATCGGCGCGGCGGATGCCGCGCTTCTCGACGGCGGCCTCCACCTTGCGGGCCACGGGCCGGTCGGTGCGGACGTTGCGGTGCAGCCACAGCTCGTGGGAGTCGTAGACGAGGCGGGCGTGGCAGCGATCCACGATCCACAGGGCAGGGGCGAGGGTGTTGCCGTCGTTGGCGTGAACCACGTCGGGCATCCAGGCCAGCGCGGCGCGGGCTGCGCGCAGCCAGTAGTCGCCCAGGGAGACGGTCTTGTAGGCGCGCATGGCCGCGTCGGCGGTAAGCGCGCGGGCGCGGTCGGCCGCCGCGTGTGCCGCGGTGGTGATGGTCGGGCGGGGGGGGTGCTCGCGGACCGTCTCAACCTGGGCGGTGTCGGTCGCCGATGCGGGAACCGCCGCAGTCCCGTCCGCGAGCGCCGGTGTGCCCTGGGGCTCGGTGCCGGCGCCGCTGGCGGCCGGCGTATTAAGTGCCTCGGCGCCCGTGGGCGCGCCGGTCTTGCCGGTGACGCGGTCGCGCAGGGCCGCCAGGCGGGGGGACACATTGGCGAGGGCGAACTCGCGGGCGCGCACGATGTCGACGCCGTCGCTCACCGGGACGGTGCCCTCGGGGTAGCCGGAGTTAGCGCGGGCGACGGCGAAGATGCGCACGGTGGCGCCGGCGGCGCGCAGGGCGGCCGCCTCCTTCAGGACGCGGGCATCATTGTGAGCGTCGTTGTAGACGAGCATGGCTACGCGCGGGCCGCGCCCGTTGAAGGTCGGTAGCCGCAGCGCCGACCCGCCCGGGGCGGGGGCGCCGGAGGGAGCTGTCCGCGTGACGGCGGTGTCGGCGGGCATCGTCTCATTCATGCGGTCTTCTCCTGCCTGTCCGGTTGCATGCGGGAAGCGGCGCCCGCGGCGCCCCGGGCGGCCGACTCATCGTCGTCGTCGAGCAGTCCGGCCAGGGCCGCCTGCTGGGCGAAGTCGGGGGCGGCGGCGACCACCTCGTCGAAGGTGCCGGAGGCGACCAGGTGGGCGTCGCGCATGAAGCACACCTGGTCACTGTGGCGGATGGTGGCCAGGCGGTGCGCCACCACAATGACGGTCACCTCGCCGGACAGCTCCGCGACCGCCTCGGTGACGGCGGCCTCCGTGGCGGTGTCCAGGGCGGAGGTGGCCTCATCCATGATCAGAACGAGCGGCTCGGAGTACAGGGCGCGGGCGATGCCCAGCCGCTGGCGCTGCCCGCCGGACAGCTTCATGCCGCCCTCGCCGACCGATGCCCAGATGCCGCCCTCGCGCTCCTCGATGACGTCGAGCAGTTGGGCGCGGCGCAGCGCCCGGCGCACGCGTTCGACGTCAATGGAGTCGGTGTCCCAGGACAGGGCGACGTTATGGGCGACGGTCGAGTCGAACAGGGAAACCTCCTGGGGCACGTAGCCGACCCGGGAGCGCCAGGAGTGCAGCACCTCCGTCAGGGGCACGTCGTCGACCCGCAGCTGCCCGCCCGAGGGGGTGAGCAGCCCCAGGATCATGTCCACCAGGGTGGACTTGCCCGAGCCGGAGGCACCGACCAGGGCGAGGGAGGTGCCGAAGGGAAGGGTCAGGGAGACGTTCTCCACCGCCGGATTGTCGGAACCGGTGTAGGTGAAGGAGACGTTGTCGAGCACCAGGGCGCGGGCGTCGTCGGGCAGCTCGGTGCCGGCGACCATCTCGGCATGCTGGGCCCGGTTGACGCGGCCGGCCTCGATCTCCGCGAGCACCCGCTCGGCGTAGGGGATATTGGAGCCGGTCTGCCCCATGATCGTCTGGAAGCGGGTGATGGAGGGGACGATGCGGAAGCCGCACACGCCGAACAGGGCGAGGGAGGACAGCGCCTCGCTCTGCCCACCCTGGGCGTAACCGATGCCGGCGGCGATGGCCAGGCCACCGATTAGGGCGATCTCCAGCATGTAGCGGGGCACCGCGCCGAGGAAGGACTGGTCGGCGCGGGCCTGGGACGCCTTGCGGCGTTCGGCGAGCACCACGCGCTCGAGTTCGGCGGCCTTGTCCCGCAGGGTGATCTCCTTCAGGGAGTGGACCATTTCGGAGACCAGGCGAACGGCACGCACCGAGTAGGTGCGGTTGTCCTTGCCCGCGGCCACCGCCCGGCGCAGCACCCATAGGTACATGGCCAGGGCGACGATGCCGAAGTAGGCGACGGTTACGGCCGCCATCGCGGGACGGGCGATGAACAGCACCGCCATGACGGCCACGAAGGTGCACACCTCACCGGCCAGCTGGGTGAAGGGGATCAGCACGCCGGAGACGGTGGAGGCCACGCCCACGTCCGTGGAGCGCACCAGGTCGGTGGAGTGGCGGCGCAGTCGTTCGGCCCAGGGGGCGTAGAAGAAGGAGTCGAGCAGTTGGGCGCCCAGGTCCTGTTCGAAGCTGGCGAAACGCTTGGTGGAGGCGCGTTGAATGGCGATGGCCAACAGGTCCTTGCTGATGATGAGTACGCACACCACCACCAGCAGCCACACCGTGCCGGTGCCGCCCACGCTCATGCCTATCACCGGGATGGTGAAGGAGGCTCCCGTCATCAGGGGGGTTAATAGGAGCGCCAGGAGTCCCAGGGCGGCGACGTCAAGCAGGGACAGCGCTGAGAAGAGGCCGGCGAAGGTCAGTATGAAGCGCGCAGCGTCATGAGGCAGGACGCTCAGCAAACTCCTCACGGTGCGCAACAGCAAACTCACCCGGCGAGTATATCCAGGGGATGTCTGCGCGCGGGCTCTTCTTGCCGACGCGTCACCGGTCCCGACGTCGGCTGACGGTGGTTTCACGCCACCGGCCGGTAGAGTCCGGGCTATGAAGGTGCTGTCCGTGGTCGGGGCCCGCCCCCAGTTCGTCAAGCTCGCCCCCATCGCCCACGCCTGCGCCGCCGCCGGCGTGGAGCACGTGATCGTACACACCGGCCAGCACTACGACCCCATGCTCTCCGACGTCTTCTTCCGCGACCTGGGCATTCCCGCGCCAGACGTGCACCTGGGCGTGGGGTCGGGCTCGCACGGGGTGCAGACCGGGGCCATGCTCGCGGCGATGGACGGGGTTCTGGCCGAGCACGCCCCTGACTGGGTGCTGGTCTACGGGGACACGAACTCCACGCTCGCCGGGGCGCTTGCGGCGGTGAAGCTGCACGTGCCGAGCGCCCACCTGGAGGCGGGGCTGCGCTCCTTCAACCGCGCCATGCCCGAGGAGATCAACCGGGTGCTCACCGACCACGCCGCCGACCTGCTGCTCACCCCCACCGCAGTGGGCGCCGCCCACCTGGCCGCCGAGGGGCTGGCAGAGCGCACCGTGGTGGTGGGCGACGTCATGACCGATGTGCTGCTGCGGGTGCGCGATCAGGTGGCGGGCGAGGCGTCGCCGGTGATGAAGGAACTGGGCCTGGCCGAGGGCGGCTACTCGCTGGCCACGATCCACCGGGCGGAGAACACCGACGACGCCGGCCGGCTGCGCGCGGTGCTAGATGCCCTGGCCCGCGTGGACCATCCCGTGGTGCTGCTGGCGCATCCGCGGCTGGTGGCCAAGTGCGCCGAGCACGGCATCGACCTGGAGGCCGTCGGCGGGGCCCCGGGCTCGCAGCTGCTGGTGCACCCTCCCTTGTCCTACCCGGAGTTGATTGCCTCCGCCCTGCACGCCCGCGGCGTGGTCACGGACTCCGGCGGCTTGCAGAAGGAGGCCTTCCTGCTGCGGGTGCCGTGTACGACGGTGCGACCGCAGACCGAGTGGGTGGAGACCGTGGAACTGGGCTGGAATGTGTTGGTGGAGCCCGGGGAGGCACTGGTGGCGGCGGCCTCCCGTCCCAGGCCGGCCGAGCCGGACCCGGGCGCGGCCACCCCCTACGGCGACGGTCAGGCCGCCGAGCGGGTGGTGGCCGAGCTGCGAGCCCGCGCCGGCACCGTCACCTTCTGACCGTCCGACTCCCGTCCGGGCCGTTCTGACTGGCCCGGCTCGGCCGGCCGCCCACGAGCGCCACCAACCTCTGCGAGCACCAAGTCGTGTGTCAGTCCGCCACCGACGCCTCGGCCAGCAACACCTCGGCGGCGTCGCGCAGGGCGGCCTGCATGGAGCGGTGCCGCATGACCCACTCCCGACGGCGCTGCACCGCCTCGGCCCGCTGCGAGTCACCCGCACGGGCCGCTTCCAGGGCGGCCAGCATGGCGCCGGCGACCTGCTCGACGTCGTAGTCGCTCGCCCAGCCCAGGGCGTTGGCGGGCAGGTCCGTGCGCGCCGGCCCGGGTCCGGCGTAGACCACCGGCGTGCCGCAGGCCAGGGCGGCGAAGATCTTGGTCGGGTAGGCGAAGTCGTAGCCAAGCCCCGGGCGAATGGACACCACCGAGGCCACCGCCCCGCGCTGCCAGGTGGCGGCCTGCGCGGCCGGCACCAGGTCGTGAAACTCCACGCGCGCGTCCCCGCCCGCCAGGTCCTTCAACGCCTGCCAGTCGCTGCCCTGCCCCAGGAACACCAGCCTGGCCTCGGGCTCCTCCCGGTGCACCAGGCGCAACGCCTCGATGAATACGCCCGCCCCCTGCCACTCCGAGGCGGTGCCGGCGTACAGGAAGTACGGCGCCGCTGGTGCGTCGGCGGCGCGCGGCCCAGCGGGGGTGAACACGTCGGTGTCGATGCCGTTGGGCACCACGGTCACCGCGCGGGCGCCCAGTTCCCGCGCCCGCTCGGCCACGCCGTCGTTGACGGCCAGCACGGTACGGGCGCCGCGCAGCACCAGGCCCTCCACGCCCCGCAGGGCACCGACCACCCAGCCGGGGGCGCCGGTGGAGGCGGCGGCGTCGGACCACACGTCGGCGGCGTAGTAGGCGTAGGGGGCACCGCGCAGGGCGGCGGCCACGCGCACCACCGCCCCGGTTGTTGGCGGTGGCTCGGCGACGATCAGGTCCGGCGCCGGCCCGGCCAGCAGCCGCGCCGCGAGCGGGATGTCGAAGCTGAGGTACTGGGCGTAGCCGCGGATGTAGCCACTCGCGTCGCGCAGGGCCGGGGCGGAGCACACCGTCACGCCGGGGTCGGCGGGGGCGTCCATGCCCGGCGGGGTGGAGGTCAGCACGGTCACCTGCGCGCCGACATCGGCCAGGGCGCGGGCCAGTCCGCGCAGCCGCAGCGCGGCGGCGGCCGGCTCGGGGGCGTACAGGCGGGTTGCCAGCACCACCCGGGGGCGACCACCGCGCGGGCGGGCGCGCAGCGCGGCGGCCGCGAGGGCGGTGCCCGCACCCGCGGCGGCCAGGGCGAGCAGGCGGCGGTTCACAGCTGCACGGTGCGGCCCTCGGCCGCGGAGGTGAGCACCGCCTCAACCACCCGCAGTGTGTTGACGCCCTCGGCCATGGTGACGTGTTCACTGCCCACGCCGCGCACGGCGTCGCGGAAGCGCTCCTGTTCCAGGGCCAGCGGCTCACGCTTGGGGATGGCGTAGCGGATGACGTCGCCCTCGGTGACACCGCGGAAGTTGGCGACCTGGTCCCAGTCGGAGGTGACGGTCCCGTTGGCGTAGAAGGTCAGGTCGCCGGTGAGCGTATCCGCCACGAAGGCGCCCTTCTCCCCGGTGACGATGGTGACGCGCTCCTTGAAGGGGGTCAGCCAGTTGACCACGTGGGAGACGATCACGCCGCTGGCCAACCGTCCGGAGGCGACCACCATGTCCTCGTTCTCCCGGCCGGAGCGGTGGGCCACCTGGGCGCTGATGGACACGTACGGCGAGCCCGCCACCCAGGCGGTCAGGTCGACGTCGTGGGTGGCCAGGTCCTTGACCACGCCCACGTCGCTGATGCGCGCCGGGAAGGGGCCCTGGCGGCGGGTGAGCACCTGGTAGACCTGGCCCAGCTCGCCGGCGTCGAGCCGCTCCCGCAGCGCCCGCAGGGCCGGGTTGCAGCGCTCCACATAGCCGACGGCACCCACCAGGCCGCGGGACGCGAAGGCGTCGCGCACCCGCTCGCCGGCCTCGACGGAGTGGGCGATGGGCTTTTCCACCATGGTGGGAACGCCCGCCTCCGCGAGGGCCAGGGCGACCTCCTCGTGGAAGACGGTGGGGACGGCGACCATGGCGGCATCCAGGCCGGCGTCGATGAGGGCGTGCACATCCGGCAGCACTTCCAGGTCCCCGGCGACGCCGAAGCGGTCGCCGCCCGGGTCGGCCACGGCCACCAGATCCACGCCCTCGGTGGCGCGGATGACCCGGGCGTGGTGGCGGCCCATGGAGCCCAGGCCGATCAGGCCCAGGCGCAGCGGAGCGGCGGTGGTGGCGTTCTCGCTCATCTCAGGCACCCGCCTTCACGACGGCGTCCACGGCCTGCACGATGCGATCCAGGTCGGCCTGCGACAGGGAGGGGTGGACCGGCAGGGAGAGGCACTCGCGGGCGACCAGTTCGGTGTTCGGCAGTTCGAGGTCGGGTGCGTAGGGGGCCAGGGAGTCCAGGCGGTGGTTGGGGATCGGGTAGTAGACGCCGGAGCCGACCTGCCACTCCTCGCGCAGGGCGCTCTGGGCGGCGTCGCGCTCGGCGGCGGTGGCCCCCTCCAGGCGGATCGTGTACTGGTGGTAGACGTGCCGGTAGCCGTCGGGAACATGCGGTGTGATCACGCCGGGGACGTCGGCGAGTCCGGCGTCCAGGGCGGCGGCATTGGCACGGCGCGCCTCAGTCCAGCCGTCCAGCTTCTTCAGCTGCACCCGGCCGACGGCGGCGGCCACGTCCGTCATGCGGTTGTTCAGGCCCACCAGCTCGTTGGCGTACTGCTTCTCCATGCCCTGGTTGCGCAGCAGGCGCACGCGGCGCGCCAGTTCGGCGTCGGAGGTGGAGACGATGCCGCCCTCCAGGGTGGTCATGTTCTTGGTCGGGTAGAAGGAGAAGGACCCCCATGCCCCGAAGGTGCCCATGGGCTTGCCGTTGATGGCGGCGCCGTGCGCCTGGGCGCAGTCCTCGAAGACCGCCAGGTGGTGGCGGGCGGCGAGCTCCATGATGGCGTCCATGTTCGCCGGCAGGCCGTACAGGTGCACCACCTCAATGGCGACCGTGTTGTCGGTGATGGCGGCCTCCACCGAGGCCGGGTCCAGGGTGAAGGTGACCGGGTCAATGTCGGCGAAGACGGGCTTGGCACCGGTGATGGCCACGGAGTTGCCGGTGGCCGCGAAGGTGAAGGAGGGGACGATCACCTCCGGGGCACCGCCCTCGGCCTTGAGGTTGCTGGCCAGGGTGGCCAGGTGCTGGGCGGAGGTACCGGAGTTGACGGCGACGCAGTGGGCGCCGGCGACCACCTGGGTGGAGAACTCCTCCTCGAAGGCGGCGACCTGCGGCCCCTGGACGACCATGCCAGAGGCCAGGACGGCGTCGACGGCGGCGCGCTCCTCGTCCCCGATGATCGGCTTGGCGGCGGGAATGAACTCGCGTGACATCAGTGGGTGACCTCCCGGATCGTGTTTTCGGAACTGTTGGGGGCAAGTGTTTCTTCGTACAGGGTGCCGGTTGCGGGGCAGCGCCACCGGCGCGTGCCTGCGGGGGCCGGCTCGCCGGCGGCATCGGCGGGGGCGGCGTCATTGCGCGCGGTCGCGTTCGCGGCGTCTTCCTGCACGGGGACGAGCGGTTCGCCGGCGCGGCCCACCCAGCCGATGCGGCGGGCGGGAACCCCGGCCACCAGCGCGTGTGCGGGCACGTCCTTGGTGACGACGGCGCCGGCGGCGACGGTGGCCCATGCGCCGATGCGCACGGGGGCGACGCACACGGCGCGCGCCCCGATGGAGGCACCCTCCTCCACGGTTACGCCGACCGGTTCCCAATCAGAGGCCGACTTCAGGGAGCCGTCGGGGTTGACGGCGCGGGGGAAGTGGTCGTTGGTGAAGGTGACGGCGGGGCCGACGAACACGCCGTCCGCCAGCCGGGCGGGCTCGTAGATCAGGGCGTAGTTCTGCACCTTGCAATTGCGCCCCATGCGCACGCCCTCGCCGATGTAGGCGCCGCGGCCCACGATGCAGCCCTCACCGAGCACCGCGTGCTCGCGAACCTGGGCCAGATGCCAGATGGATGAGCCCTCCCCGATGGTCGCGTCGGGTGAGACGTCGGCGGATGGGGCGATCCGGGCGGGACTGGCCGGGCTCATGGCGGCTCCTCACTGGCCTGAAGCTGGGCACTGGGCGTACATCGGAGCACCGACCTCAACCGGGCGGCACTGCGTGGCCATCTTAGGACAATCGTGTGCGAGAATGCGGCGGTGACGTCCACCGATGGCCAGCAGTCGCCGCCACCCGCTCCGGTTGTCCCGCTCACCGACGCCTGGCTGGTGATTCCCCTGTTCAACGAGGCTCAGGTGGTGCGCGGCGTCATTGAGGAGGCGCGGCGCGTCTTCCCGCTGGTCGTCGCCGTCGACGACGGCTCGCGGGACGACTCGGCAGCACAGGCCGCGGCGGGCGGCGCCGTCGTCGTCCGGCATCCGCTCAACCTGGGTCAGGGGGCGGCGCTGCAGACCGGCATCACCTATGTGCTGGAGCGTACCGACGCCAACTTCGTGGTGACCTTCGACGCCGACGGGCAACACTCGGTGGCCGACGCCGCCGCCATGGTGCAGGCTGCCCGGGATGAGGACCTGGCGTTCGTGCTGGGGTCGCGGTTCCTCCAGGGTCCCTCCCCCGTCGGCTGGCTCAAACGACTCGTGCTGAAGACTGCCGCGGTGGCGGCCTCGCACACCACCGGCATGCACCTGACCGACGCGCACAACGGCCTGCGAGTAATCCGCCGCGACGCCGCCGCCCGGCTCGACCTGCGCCAAAACCGGATGGCGCACGCCTCCGAGATCATCCGCCAGCTAGGCGCCACCGGGCTGCCGTGGCGGGAGTTCCCGGTACACATCGCCTACACCGACTACTCCAAGGGCAAGGGGCAGTCATTGTGGAACTCGATCAACATCCTCGTTGACCTGCTGTTCTCGTAACCCACCCCCATACTTGATGTCATGAGCTCACAGATCATCATTCAGGTCTTCCTCATCGCCGCGGTCGCCGCCATGGGGTGGATGATGCTGCGCTCACCGGGCGGGGCGCGCCATCAGGCCGGCCGCCGACTCCTGACCCTGGCCTTCGTCATTTTCGCCATCGCCGCGATCGTGGCGCCATCGCTGCTGACCCGGTTGGCGCACCTGGTGGGGGTCGGCCGCGGCACCGACCTGCTGCTGTATGCGCTGGTCGTGGCCTTCCTGTTCCAGATCCTGTCCTCGTTCCGGCGCAACGCCGCCCGCGAACGGCAGATCACCCGGCTGGCCCGGCGTGTCGCACTCGACGACGCCCCGCCGCCGCCCTCGCTGCCCTAGGTCGTGTTGTGTGAGTCGTTTGTGCTGGTGGGGTGGTGCTGGCGATGTGGATGGTGGTCTGATAGCGGGCGGCGAGTTCGTCGTACCTGGTGGCTACGGGGCCCCAGCTTGAGTGGGCTTGGTGTGCGCCCGTCGAAG
>NZ_QMIN01000044.1:0-15766 GCF_003287795.1 Actinomyces sp. Z5 | reverse complement strand
TTGGACCGCTGTAACCGGCGGCTACGGCGGTCCAACGGGGGAACAGGGGTCCAACCGGGGAACAGCGGTCCAACCGGGGAACAGCGGTCCAACCGACAGGCTAAACATCCACACACCGCCACCCAAGCACTTACACAACAGGACCTAAGGCCCTAAGACGTGCCGCACGTGACGGAGTCCGCCATCGCGAAACCTACTCGTCGGAACTTCCTTCAGCCCCGGGCCAGGCCTGACGAACAGCATCGGCAAACGTGTTGAGTCTTTCACGCTCGAACCGCCTCAGGAGATCGTCCAGGTCCCATCTCGGTCCCTTGCGTCCCGTCCTGCCAAGAACTTCAGCAAGCGCCCGGCACACGCTACTCGGACTTAGACCGAGCAAGTCGAGCAGAAACTCGTCAGGGAAGTCGCATCACCGTTGCCTCTACTTCGTCCTCTACCTGCTTGCTCCACAACGGTCTAAAGGCGTCGGTGCACCCGATCTCTAACAGGACGTCCCGCAGTGTGCTGGGAACAAGCACGCACGCATCAAGAAAGCAGAGAAGGCCATGGCAAGTCAGTCTCCCGCGCGCACCGCCTTGAGGGCCACCTGGACCTCGGCGGGGTCGTAGCGATGGGGACGATCGTCCTTCCGGGCAGTCTCAGCCGCGGCGGGCTGCGCGCACGGCGATCTCCTCGCGGGCCTTCAACCCCGCGGACACCGCCCAGCGCACGGGCGCCTGCCAGACGGCCGGGTGACTGGCGTTGATGTAGCGGCGCGCGGAGGCGTGGTGAGCGCGGATCATGCGCTCGGGCCGGCTCTTCCAGCTGGCGCCCTGCGCGTGTACGACGACGGCGTCCGGCACCTGCAGGTTGAGCCAGCCGGCCCTCCCCACGCGCGCGCCCAGGTCGACGTCTTCGAAGAACATGAAGTAGTCCTCGTCGAACCCGCCCAGCCGTTTCCAGGCGGCAGCGGGCAACAGCAGGCAGGCCCCGGACAGCCAGCCGACGGCGTGCGTAGCATCCTCATTCGTGCCGTGATAGGCGGAGGAGAAGGGGTTCCCCGGCCACACCTTCCCCAGGATGGCGTGGCCTGCCCCACCCACCAGGGACGGCAGGGCCCGACCGGACGGGTAGACGCTCCCGTCCGGGTTCAGCAGCCGCGGCCCCAGGCAACCGGCCCGAGGCTCGGCGTGCCCCGCCTCGATCAGCGTGTCCAGGCTGCCCGGGCGCCACTGGATGTCCGGATTGGCGACCACCAGCCAGTCCTCGGTCAGATCGCGGGCCGCGAGGTTGGCTCCCGCCCCGTATCCGCGGTTGGTGCCGTCGCCGACCACGCGCGCCCCGAAGTGCTCGGCGGCACGGTTGACGTACTCATGCTCGGTGCCGTTGTCGGCAATGACCACGTTCGGGGTCCGCCTGGTGGCGGCGCACAGGGTTTCAAGGAAGCGCTCAAGCTCCTCGCCCGGGTTGTAGGCGACCGTGACCACGCGAATCGTCTCCGGCGGCGGCCCGGCCGAGGCGTGGGGCGAGGTAGGCGTTGCGTCAGTCACGCGTGGGAGACTACACGCGCATCCGCCCGCGTGTGCGCACCCGTGAGAAGCCGCATACCTTAGGGTGGAATGAACAGGAAATGACGACAATCGTCTGAGATTCCTCCGCGTAAAGAGCGCGGAATCACAGCTTCTCACAGACGGGTTCCTTATGATCATGGACGTGCCCTCCCACGCCAAGCCCAAACCACACGCGAGGCATTCCGCCAAGGATCTGACGCGACGCACCGCGCGCCGGTTCCTGCTAGCCGGGTTCGCCGTGGTGCTGTTCGTGGTCTCCGGCGTCGGTATCGCCTACCACGACCTCCAGTCGCAGGTGAACACCATCGACATCAACGATCTGCTGGACGACAACCGCGACACGCGGCAGGTGGCGGACAGCTATGAGGGCCAGGCTGTCAACATCCTCATTCTGGGAACCGACTCACGCGCGGGGGCCAATAACGTCGACGGCTCCGAGGGCAGCGAGGAGGTGGCGGTGGCCCGCTCGGACACCGCCATGATCCTCCACCTCCCTGCAGATCGTTCCCGCATCGAGCTCGTCTCCATCCCGCGCGATCTACTGGTGGACATCCCCGCTTGCAAGACCGCCGACGGCGGCTCCACAGAGCCCATGTCCTACACCGCGTTCAACACCGCCTTCGCCAACGGAGCCGGCGCCAGCGCCGATGATGACGCCGTCGCCGCCGGGGTGGCCTGCACCCTCGCTACCGTCGAAGAGCTGACGGGCCTGTACATCGACGAATACCTGGTCGTGGACTTCAACGGCCTGATCACCACGGTCGACGCGCTCGGCGGCGTCAACCTGTACGTGGACGAGGACATCAACGACACCGAATACACCAAGCTGGTCCTGGAAAGCGGCTGCCAGCACCTGGACGGCGCCACCGCCCTGCAATACGCGCGCGTGCGCCACGGCGTCGGCGACGGCTCGGACCGCCAACGCATGCCCCGCCAGCAGAACCTGGTGGCAGCGATGCTGCGAACCGCCAAGTCCAAGAACTACCTCACCGACGCCGACGCCCTGTACAGCTTCGCCCGCGCCGCCCTGGGCTCGCTGACGGCCTCGCCGGGCTTCGGCTCCCTGACCAACCTGGCCGGGCTGGCCCTGTCCATCGGCGACGTCGGCATGGACCAGGTGACCCTGATCACCATGCCCAATGAGGAGGCGCCCTGGGATCGCAACCGCGCACTGCCCACGGATGAGGCCGACGCCGTATGGGCGGCGATGAAGGCCGACACCCCCATCTCCGAGGCCCTGAGTGATACGGCTGCTCAGGAGCCCACGGATTCCTCGGCTGACGCCACCTCCCCCGACGCGGCGCAGGATGACCAGGCGACGCAGCCAAGCTCCAGTTCCGACCAGTCCGGCACCACCGCGAATGAGACGACCCCCACCGCCGACGCCACCCCGGAGGACCCCGCCGCCCAGTGCTACTGAAACAGGCCCACGACACCGCAACCGAGCCCAAGGGACAGGAGGCCAGGCACCGGTGAGTTCCACCGACGACGGCGATCTTCCCCCGTCATTCACCCCCGGAAACGGCAAGCCCAGCCGCCGGACCAGCAACCCTGGCCGTCCGGCCCGGCCCTCCGGCCAGCAGGCCCGCCGCCCGGCCACGACACCCGCCAGTTTCGAGCCACGGCCCAACGGACGCAGTGCCGACGGCGACGCCGCCGCTCACAGCGGTGCCGCCCCCCGCCGCCCGCTCCCGCGACGAGCCTCGACGTCGTCGTCTGGCGGCGCTCCCGTCCGGGCGAGTGAAACCGGGCGCAGCGGCGCCGCCCCCAGGAGTCGGGCGCGAGCCGGATCGTCGGCGGTACCTCTGAGTTCCACAAGCTCCCGCTCGGCGCGTGCCCCCGAGGGCACCCGGGTGCTGCCGGCCGGTGCCGCCCCCTCGGAACGCAGTCGCAATGTGCCCCGCCCACCCGCCGCGGCACGCCCGGGCACGCTGGTGCCCACGTCCGCACTGAACGATCACACTCAGCCCGAACCGCCGTCACCCCCCACCCGCAAGAGGCGACACCACCCGCTGCGGTGGGTCGCCGCGGTGTTGGTGCTCCTGCTGGCGCTGGTCGGTGCGCGCGTCGCCTGGCTGGCCCACGACGTGAACTCCAAGCTGCAGCGCGTCGAAGCGCTGTCCGGCGCGGACGACACCCCCGGGGAGACCTGGCTGATCGTCGGCTCCGACTCCCGTGCCGACGGCGCCGTCGTCGACAACACCGAGGGCGCCCGCTCCGACTCGATCATGCTGCTGCACAAGGCGCCCGGAGGACAGGCCTCACTGACCTCGCTGCCCCGCGACACCTTTGTGGAGATCCCCGGTTACGGCGGCAACAAGATCAACGCCGCCTACTCCTACGGCGGCCCCACCCTGCTGGTAGCCACCGTCGAACAGCTGACCGGACTGACCGTTGACCACTACGTCGAGGTCAGCATGGGCGGAGTGTCCTCCATGGTGGACGCCGTCGGCGGCATCAACGTCTGCCTGGACTACGACGTCAACGACGCCGACTCCGGCCTGGTTTGGGACACTTCCCAGGGCGAGTGTCAGGACGTCGACGGGGAGAAGGCGCTGGCCTATTCCCGTATGCGCAAGTCCGACCCGACCGGTGACATCGGGCGCGGCCTGCGGCAGCGTGCGGTCATCTCCGCAGTGGTCTCCAAGGCGGTCTCCACCTCCACCCTGACGAGCTTCTCGCAGCAGGACACGCTGGTGAACGCCGGCACTCAGGCGCTTGTGGTCGATCAAGACGCCTCCATGGTCGACCTGGGACAAATGCTGCTGGCCTTCCGCTCCGCCTCCAACGCCGGCCTGACCGGGGCACCGCCGATCGCCAGCCTGGACTACGAGCCGGGAGGAATCGGCGCCGCCGTCCTGCTGGAGGACACCACTGCCCCTGGCTTCTTCGGCAAGCTGCGCGAGGGCACGCTGCAGACCAGCGATTTCAACCAGTCCTGAGCACCTGGTGCGCCGGCCAATCGGGGGCTGCGGCAAACCGTCAACTCCCAGGCCGACACGAGCGCCCCGCGCGCTCCCCCGAAAGGGGAACCGCGCGGGGCGAATGCCAGGTTGGAGGTAGTGGGGGTAGGCCTCAGCCGAAGTGGGGCCGGTCGGGGTCGGCCTGCCAGGCGGAGAAGGACGAGGAGACGATGTCGTCCAGATCGTGCTCGGCCTCCCAGCCGAGCACCTCACGGATGCGGGTCGCGTCGCCGATCAGCTGCGGCGGGTCGCCGGCACGACGGCCCAGCTCCTCCGGCTCCACCCGCTGGCCGGTGGCGGCGGCGACGGCGTCGATCACCTTGGAGACCACCTCACGAACCGACGCGCCCTTCCCGGTGCCCACGTTGAAGACGTGCTGGTCCAGCTCCTCGTTGCCGGCCAGGCGGTCCAGCGCGGCGATGTGGGCGCTGGCCAGGTCGCGCACGTGGATGTAGTCGCGGATGCAGGTGCCGTCCGGGGTGGGGTAGTCGGTGCCGAAGATCTTCGGGGACTCACCGCGGGCCAGGCGATCCAGCACCATGGGGATGAGGTTGAGGGTCGCCATGTCGCCCAGGTCGTCCCAGCCGGCGCCGGCGACGTTGAAGTAGCGCAGTCCCGCCCAGCGCAGCCCCCAGGCGCGCTCGCAGTCGGCCATCATCCACTCGCCGATCAGCTTGGTCTCCCCATAGGGGTTGATCGGGTGGCAGTCGATGTCCTCGGGCACGACCTCCACCGGCGGCATGCCGTAGACCGCGGCGGAGGAGGAGAAGATCATCTGCTCCACACGGGCCTGCTCCATGGCGGCCAGCATGTTGGCCAGACCGCCCACGTTCTGCTGGTAGTACCAGGCGGGGCGGGCCACGGACTCCCCCACCTGCTTGCGGGCGGCGAAGTGGATGACCGCCGTGACGTTCTTACGCTCCATCAGGTCGGTCAGGACCTCGGTGGCGTTGCCGGCGGCGACGTCGAGCTCAACCAGCTCGGCGCCCTCCACGCGCCCGGGGGTTCCGTAGGACAGGTCGTCTACGACGACGACCTCATCCCCACGTTCCAGCAGCAGACGAACAACATGGGCGCCGATGTAGCCGGCACCTCCCGCGACGAGGATGCTCATGGGCAAATCGTACCGGGCGCGCCGTGACCCCGCGTGCATCTAAAGTCCGGTTCGGCGGACCGGACCGCAGTGTCGAGTCAGGAGCGGGCGGCGACTTCCCGGCGCAGCGCCTCCCCCTTGGCGTGCGCGGTCTCGGCCAGCTCCGCCTGGAAGGCTCGCATGGCCGCACGCAGCCGCTCGGCCTCGGGCCCCTGTCCCGCGCCCAGAATGCGGGCGGCGAGCAGGCCCGCGTTGCGGGCGCCGCCGATGGACACGGTGGCGACCGGCACCCCGGCGGGCATCTGCACGATCGACAGCAGTGAATCCATGCCGTCCAGGTACTTCAGCGGCACGGGCACGCCGATCACGGGCAGTTCGGTGACGGCGGCGAGCATCCCCGGCAGGTGGGCGGCACCGCCCGCACCGGCGATGATCACGCGCAGCCCGCGCCCGGCGGCCTCGCGCCCGTAGGCGAGCATCTCGTCGGGCATGCGATGGGCGGAGACCACGTCGGCCTCGTAGGGGACGCCGAGGGCGTCGAGGGCGTCGGCGGCGGCCCGCATGGTGGGCCAGTCGGAATCCGACCCCATGACGATGCCGACGACTGGCTGCTGGTCCTGCTGGTTGCTCACGGGGCGCTCCTACGCTGAATTCACCGAATCTGCCGTTTGCCGCGCATCACCCGCACCGACCGCGGCGCGGCATCGGAACAGCGCCGCCAAGGCACGAGCATGCTCAGCAAGCCTATGCCCAACCGGCGCCGGGCGGGCCTCGGCGGCCCGCTCAGGCCTCGCCGCGCAGGATCGCGACGACGGCGCGGGCACGCTCGCGTACGGCGTCGATCTCCGCCGGGTCGGTGGCCGAGGTGGTCAGGTTGACGTGTCCGAGCTTGCGGCCGGGGCGCCACTGCTTGCCGTACAGGTGGATGTGCGCCCGAGGCTCGCACTCCAGGGCGCGGGCCAGGACGTCGGCGGGCGGGAGGCTGTCCCCGCCC
The DNA here is from genome assembly GCF_003287795.1 of Actinomyces sp. Z5. Classification (NCBI taxonomy): domain Bacteria; kingdom Bacillati; phylum Actinomycetota; class Actinomycetes; order Actinomycetales; family Actinomycetaceae; genus Actinomyces; species Actinomyces sp. Z5. Next base: position 9,166 of record NZ_QMIN01000044.1, on the reverse strand, counting down.
AGGTAGTTGACCATGACGGTGGTGGGGGCGGTCGGCGTCGTCGCCCCCAGGGGGAGGTCGAGGACGGCGCGCAGGTGCTGGGCGAACTGGCTGGTGAGGGCCCCGTCCTGGGTCCAGTGCCCGGAGTTGTGCGGGCGCATGGCCAACTCGTTGATGTACAGGCGAGTGCCCTCCGGGGCTTCGACGGCGAACAGTTCCACGGCCAGCACGCCGGTGACGTCGGCCCGCTCGGCGATGGTGCGACCAATGTGCTCGGCCTGGCGGGCGGCGGCCGGATCGAGCCCGGGGGCCGGCGCCACCGTCTCCACACAAATGCCGTCGGACTGTACGGACTCAATCACCGGCCAGACCGCGATCTGCCCGGAGGGGCGACGGGCGAGCAGCACCGCCAGTTCGCGGGTGAAGGGGACGGCCGCCTCCACCAGCAGGCTGGTGACGGCGCCGCCGCCCAGGGAGCCGCCCCCGCCCGTGCCGTTGGTGGCATGCCCGGCGCGGGCGGCCGCGGTGGCCTCCAGCCAGGTGGCGGCCTCGCCGTCGTCGAGGGCGGTGGCGGAGTCGACCATGAGCACGCCATGCCCGTCGTAGCCGCCGCGCGGGGTCTTGAGCACCACCGGCCAGCCGTGGTCGGCGGCGAAGGCGCCGATCTGGGCGCGCATCTCCTGCGCGTTCCCGGCGATCTCCGCCCAGGCCGGCTGTGGTAGTCCGGCGGCGTCGACGGCGCGGCGCATGGCGAGCTTGTCGCGCGCCAGCAGCAGCGCCTCGGGGGCCGGGCGCACCGGCACACCCTCCGCCTGCAACTGGGTCAGCAGGGCCGAGTCCTGGTGCTCGTGCTCGAAGGTGAGCGCGGCGGCGCCGGTCACCAGGGCCCGCACGGCGTCGGCGTCGTCGGCCCGGCCCACCGGGGCGTCGACGGTCACCTGGGCGGCCGAGCCGTCCGGCGTCTCCACGAGCGTGCGCAGGTGGATGCCGAGGGCGGAGGCCTCCTCCTGCATCATGCGGGCCAACTGACCGCCGCCGATCACGGCGAGAATGGGTGCGCTCACGGCGTCAGCCTAGCGCCGGCGCCCCGTACGCTGGCGCCGTGTCTGATTCCACGCCCCCGGACTCCCCCAAGCCCAACTCACCCGCGCACGTCGGCAACGAACCGCTTGCGTCGGCCGCCTTCACCGCGCGCGTCGACAACGGCTCCCCCGCCGGCGGCGCACCCGGCGCCCGACCGGCCCCGGCGTCTTCCCCAACCTCCCGGCCTTCCCTGGCTTCACTGCCGCACTGGGCGGCGGTGCTGGGGGTGTGGGCGGCAACGAGCGCGCTCTCACTGCTGATCCTGCGGCTGGGCGCACAGGACACCGGGCCCACCGTGTGGGCCCCGGCGAGCCCGTCGTGGATGCAGCACGCCTCCTTCTGGGACTCCGGCTGGTACGAGCGCATCGTGCGCGAGGGCTATCCGACGCAGCTGCCGACCGACGCGAACGGCACGGTGCAGCAGAACGCGTGGGCCTTCATGCCCCTGCTGCCCCTGCTGGCCCGGGCCCTGGCCTGGACGGGCTGGTCCTTCTACGCCTGCGCCACCATCGTGTCGCTGGTGGCGTCGGCGCTGGCGGCGCAGGTGATGGACCGCTGGCTGGCGCCCCGCGTGGGGGCAGCCGCCTCCCTGTGGGCGGTGGCGCTGGTGTGGGGTTCTCCCTGCGCCGTGGTACTGCAACTGCCGTACGCGGAGTCGCTCGGCCTGCTGGCAGTGGCGCTGGCACTGCTCCTGGCCGAGCGGGGTCGCTTCCTAGCGGCGGCGCCGGCCGTGGTCGCGGCGGCCTTCGCGCGGCCGCTCGGGGTGCCACTGACGGCGGCGTTGGGACTGTGGTGGCTGTGGGAGACGGCGTGTGCGCGACGGTCCACCACGACGCCGTCGGCCGGGGGCGCCCTGGAGCTCAGCGGAGCCGGGAACGCGCCGCTGGGACCCAGCGCGCGCCGAGGACTGCTGGCCCTGAGCGGCGTGGCGGCCGCGAGCGCCCTGGCCTGGCCGCTGCTCGCCTGGGCGGTCACCGGCCGCGCCGACGCCTACACCGCCACGGAGACGTCCTGGCGTGGCGGCGAGCTGACGCCCCTGCTGCCCTGGCTGACGCGAAGTGGCTGGTGGGTGGGCGACCATCTGGGTCCGCTGCTGCTGGCCGGGTTCGTGATGGTCGGCGCCCTGGCGTTGTCGGCGCCATCGCTGCGGCGGCTGGGCAGGCCGGCGTGGCTGTGGTGCGTGGGCTACTGCCTGTACCTGCTGGTCTTCTTCGACCCGACCACGTCGGTGCTGCGCCTGCTGCTGCCGCTCGCTCCGGCCGGGTGGGCGCTGGCCGCCCGGACGACGCCGCGCGTGCGGGCGACTCTGCTCGCCCTCGGGATGGTGGGACAGGTGTTCTGGGTCAGTTGGGTGTGGGACGGCTTCGGCGCCATCACCTGGGTGCCGTAGCACGTCACCCCATGGGTGACGCCGAACACGTTCTCAGCGCGCGCACATCGCACGCTCCTATGATCGTGTCCGTGACGAAAGCGAGACCCGAGGCGTTGGCCAGAACCACCGCTGCCGACCCGGTGCCCCCTCGCGTCAAGGCCGCGAGCACCGCACCCGATAGCCCCGCGGCATTCTCCGACGACGCCGTGGCCGCAACTGCCGAGCCCCCCACGGCCCTGGGGGCACGACTGCTGGCCTGGTTGCAGGAGCTGACCCAGTTCGGGCTGGTCGGCGCACTCGCCTTCGTCATCGACTCCGGCCTGTTCAACCTGCTCCAGCACGGTCCGCTGGGCGTGCTCGCCGGGCACCCGAACACCGCCAACGTGATCTCCGCCTGCGTAGCCACCTGTTTCTCCTGGGTGGCCAACCGCTCCTGGACCTACCGCGGTCGCACCCAGGAGAACACCGCCCGAGAGGCGTTCCTGTTCGCCTTCGCCAACGCCGGCGGGATCCTGATCACCCAGTTCTGTCTTCTGTTCACCCACCACATCCTGGGCCTGAGCGGCCCCCTGGCGGACAACATCGCCGCCTACTTCGTGGGCTTCGCCCTGGGGACCGCCTTCCGTTTCCTCTTCTACCACTACGTGGTGTTCACCGGCGACGCCGCCTCCCGCGACCGCTGAGCCGGCCGCCCGTCGGGACCGCAAGCCGCACGGCTCACACCGGCGTGCCCAATTCCACAGGCCAGATGCGATGCCCGTCTCGGCGACCATCCAGGGTTTATTCCTACCCTGTAAACGTGACTGCATTGATCCCGGTAACCGCATTGTCCTCCGGGGCGCTGTCGGCCCTGCCCGCCATGCCCGCACCCGCGCTCGGCCCGGAATGGCTCGACGCCGCCAACATCATCACCAAGATCGTCGAGTGGTTCGGCCCCTGGGCGATCGTGGGCGTCATGCTCGTCATCTTCGCCGAGACCGGGCTGCTGGTCGGCTTCTTCCTGCCCGGCGACTCGCTGCTGTTCACCCTGGGAATGTTCGTGGCCACCGGTGCCGTGGGCGTGCCCATCTGGGTGGCCGCACCCCTGCTATGGGTCGCCGCAATCGTCGGCAACCAGACCGGCTACCTCATCGGACGCAAGGCGGGCCCGGCGATCTTCAACCGGGAGGACTCGCGCCTGTTCAAGCAGGAGTACGTCGAGCGCACCTCCGCCTTCTTCGAGAAGCACGGCGGCAAGGCGATCACGCTGGCCCAGTTCGTGCCGATCGTGCGCACCTTCACCCCGGTTATGGCCGGCGTCGGCCGGATGCGCTACACCCACTTCCTCGGCTTCAACATGCTCGGTGCCACCTTCTGGGCCTTCGCCATCACCTGGCTCGGATACTTCCTGGGGTCCATCACCTGGATCCAGAAGAACATAGACGTGATGATCCTGGCCATCGTGTTCGTATCGGTGCTGCCGATGCTGATCAGCGCCGTGCGCAGCAAGCTGGGCTCCTCCAAGGCCACCTCCGAGCAGCCCGCCGTCGTCGAGGTCGAGGTCGCCGAGTAGGCCGCAGACGGGAGCGGGGTAGCGCCCCTTGCGTTGACGAACCGCCACCGGAACACGCGAACCGTCAACCTCGCCCAGACACCGGTGCCCCTGCGCCGGGAACACGAGTTTGCGTCAGGAACACGAGTTTTAGAGCTTTGCACGTACCCTGCGCCCGCAAACCTCTAAAACGTGTGTCTTTGCGGGGAACTCGTGTACGAGACGACGGTCAGCGGCCGAGCGCAGGCTGCCCCGCGGTGAGCGTCAATTCACGGTCGCGGGCAGCAACTCGATGGCGTCGGGGTTGTCCTCCAGGTAGTCCCCCACGGCGTCGTTCTGGAAGGCCTCGAACAGCGGCGCATCCGCATCGCCGTCCAGCAGGACGATCGACTGTCCATCGGCGCTGGTGCCGGTACCGGTCGTCGGCACGGTCATGAAGTTGATGTCCGTGGAGTGGATGCCGCGCAGAGCGGTCGCCAGGGACTGCATCTCGCCGATGGTGAAGTCTTCGTCCACCGCCAGGGTCTCGGTGAGCGTGGTGAGGAAGGAGTACAGCTTCGTCGGGCTGGTCAGGATGCCGTTATTCAGCACGGCTCCGACCATGGCCCGCATCCAGGCCTGCTGGCGGTTGACCCGGTCGAAGTCGCCGCCCGGCAGGCTCTTGCGCTCGCGCGCGTAGGCGAGGGCCTGCTCGCCGTTGAGCAACTGCGCGCCGGCGTTGAAGTCGGTGCCGGCGAGTGTCTGGTCACTCTTGAGGTTGATGGTGACCCCACCGATCGCGTCGGTGATCTTGCTGAAGGACTCGAAATCCGCCACCACGAAGTGGTCGATGCGCACGCCTGTGAGCTGCTCGACGGTCTGGATCGTCAGGCTCGGCCCACCGTAGGAGAAGGCGGCGTTGATCTTGTTCTGCCCGTAGCCGGGAATGTCCACCCAGGAGTCGCGCGGGATGGACATGACGGAGACGTCCTCGCGGTCACCACTGATCTGCACCACCATGATCGCGTCGGTGCGCTGCGCGCCGACCTCCCACTGGTTGGGGTCACCGGCGCTGATACGCGAGTCGGAGCCGAGCACGAGGATGTTCGTCGCCGGATCCTCGGCGTCCTGCTCGGGGGCACGGTCGGCGGAGTCGATCGCGGCGAAGGGGTCGCCGATGGTCTCGATATTGCCCGACAGGTGGTTGCGCAGCCACAGTCCGCCGACCGCCGTGCCGGCCACAATCACCAGCACGACGGCGAGCACGGACACCAGTGCTATGCGCCAGCGCCTCCCACTGCGTTGCCTGCGCCGCCGCCTGCGCCCGGTTTCGGGCCGACCGACACCGCCCAGCACGTCGTCGCTGAAGTTGCCGGAGGCACCATCGCCCGCGCGCTGCTCGTCATCGCTCATGGTTCAATCTGATCACACCGCGCCGACGCGAGAAACCGCGCCGACGCAGGGTTCCGATCACAAGCCGATTGCGACGTCACGCCAGGCGGTACATCCAGTTGTAAGGGTCCTCCAAGCGCCCGTACTGGATGCCGGTGAGCCGCTCGTAGATCTCGTGGGTGACCTCACTGCCCTCGATGGACACGTCGAAGCCCTCGCCCTTCAGCCGCCCCAGCGGTACGACGACGGCGGCGGTACCGCAGGCGAACACCTCGCGGACCTTGCCGGAGGAGATGTCCTCCAGCAGGCCCTCCAGTGGAATGGTCTCCTCCACGACGCGCCGGCCGGAGTCCTGCAGCAGGCGAATGATGGCGCTGCGCGTGTTGCCCTCCAGGATGGTGCCGGTCAGCCGCGGGGTGCGCACGGTGCCGTCGGCGTCCACCACCATCACGTTCATGCCGCCGAGCTCCTCGAGGTTCTTCTCGGTGACGTCGTCGAGGAAGCACACCTGGTCGCAGCCCCGAGCGTCGGCCTCCTCCTGCGGCAGCAGGGACGAGGCGTAGTTGCCGCCGGTCTTGGCGAAGCCGGTGCCGCCGCGGCCGGCCCGGTGGTAGTCCTGGGCGACCCAGATGGAGATGGGCTGCAGGCCGTGGGTGAAGTAGGCGCCCGACGGGGAGGCGATCACGTAGTAGTCGATGGTGCTGGCGGCGTGCACGCCCAGGAAGGCCTCGGATGCGAAGGCGAAGGGGCGCAGGTACAGGGACTCCCCCTCACCGGAGGGCACCCAGTCGGCGTCGGTTCGCACCAGGTCCACCAGGGAGGCGATGAAGTCGTCCTCCGGCAGTTCGGGGATGGCCATACGCCGAGCGGACAGGTTGAGCCGGGCCGCGTTGTAGCGGGGCCGGAAGGTCCAGATCGAGCCGTCGTCGTGCCGATAGGCCTTGATGCCCTCGAAGATCTCCTGCGCGTAGTGCAGGACGGCAGCGGCGGGCGACAGCGTCAGGTCGTCGAAGGGGACGATGCCGTAGTCGCCCCAGCCGTCCGCGCGCGTCCAGCGGGCGTGAGCCATGTGGTCGGTGAACACCCGGCCGAAGTGCAGGTCCGTCAGCGCCTGGGCGCGCTCGGCGTCGGTGGCCGGGCGCGGATTGGCGGACAGGGGGAAGCGCCCGGCGAGCGCGTCGGCGGGAGGGACCGGGACGGCGGCGGCGCGGGCCAGGGGCGTGTCGAGTGAATCGGGTGTGGGTGCGACGGCTGGGGCAGACATACCGGCACTGTACCGCCGCTTCACGCAGCGGACGGGCGTCTCTCACATACTGACTCCATCCGCGCCGTCGACCTCGCCCGGGCGCGCATGCCCTGGCGAAGCGAGCCGACGGCGTCGCCCACGTGGACCCTCCAGCGCCCGCCTCCGGGCCGGGGTCCGCGTCGGTGTCAGCCGCGCACGGCGGCGGTGATGGCATCCCCGATCTCGCTGGTGGTGCGCACCAGCGGAGCGCCGGCAGCCTCGGCCGCGGCCCGGGCCGCCATGTCGGCGTCGACGGCGGCCTGGACGCGGGCGGCGGCGGTGCCCAGACCCAGGTGGCTGAGCATCATGGCGACGGCGGAGATGGTGGCCACCGGGTCGGCCTTGCCCTGGCCTGCGATGTCCGGGGCGGAGCCGTGGACCGGCTCGAACATGGAGGGGAACTCGCCGACCGGGTTGAGGTTGCCCGAGGCCGACAGGCCGATGCCGCCGGTGATGGCGCCGGCCTCGTCGGTGAGGATGTCGCCGAAGAGGTTGTCGGTGACGATCACGTCGAAGCGGCCCGGGTCGGTGACCAGGTAGATGGTGGCGGCGTCCACGTGGGAGTAGTCCACCTTCACCTCCGGGTACTCGGTGCCGACCTCCTCGACCACGCGGCGCCACAGGTGGCCGGCGTTTACGAGCACATTGTGCTTGTGCACCAGGGTGAGGTGGTGGGCGGGGCGGGCCTGGGCGGTCTCGAAGGCGTAGCGCACCACGCGCTCGACCCCGTAGGCGGTGTTGACGCTGACCTCGGTGGCGATCTCCTGCGGGGTGCCAGTGCGCACGGTGCCGCCGTTGCCGCAGTACAGGCCCTCGGTGCCCTCGCGCACCACCACGAAGTCGATGTCCCCGGGGTCGGCCAGGGGCGTGGCCACGCCCGGGTAGTACTTGGAGGGGCGCAGGTTGACGTAGTGGTCCAGGGCGAAGCGCAGGCGCAGCAGCAGGCCGCGTTCGAGCACGCCGGAGGGGACCGACGGGTCGCCGACGGCGCCCAGCAGGATGGCGTCGTGGGTCTTGATGTCCTCCAGCTCGGCGTCCGTGATGGTCTCGCCGGTGCGGTGCCAGCGCTCGGCGCCCAGGTCGAAGTCGGTGGTCTCCAGGGTGACGCCGCTGCCTTCAAGGGCCGCCTCAAGTACCTTCAGGCCCTCGGGCACCACCTCCTTGCCGATGCCGTCGCCGGGGATCACTGCAAGCTTGATGGTCTGCGTCATGCGGCGACCCTAAGCGGATCGGCCGTCGCTCCGGGCGGGCATCTCAGATACCGGCGGGCGGTTGGCGGACCCGGGACCCGCCAGCAGGCACTGCGCCGCTCCTGCCCACCACCTGCCGACTTCCCGGCACCGCCCAGACATTGCGCGCCGTCACCACGGCGTAGTTGCACGACCCCGGGCGATGTTCCACGACCTTTGTGCGTGTTGCACGACCCCGGGGTGGTCGTGGAACGCGCACCAAGGTCGTGCAACGCGAAGACGCAGCCACCGCGAACCGGGGCACCCGCGTTACTCGTTACGCAGGTATGGCCTCACCCTAATCAGAGCGGCATTGAGCTCGTCTTCGAGCCTCTTCCAGGCCTCCAGATGCTTGACGTCACCGCCTATCAGGATTTGGCCGACGAGTTGCGAGCGCTTTCGAGCAAACGCGGTCGCCTTCATGAAGCTAGAACGATCCCGGTTGAGGTACTCCTCCAGCGTTCGCTTGGGGTCGGCCAGCCCCTCGATCACTTTACGACTGAGCCCCTTTCCCGACGCCCAGGCTCGGAAGGTCTCCTTCTCCTTCTCGTTAGACCACAGGTCCGCCAGCACCCAGGCCTCGGTCATCGTCACCGGGATCACCGGCACGACGCGGTCGTCGCCCGGCTCGCGGCACTCCTTGATCCGAGCCTCTATGCCTGCGTTGTCGGCGTCGCGGTGCACGAAGATCAGGTCATACGGCTCTTCTGCCAGCGCCTTGATCTTCTCCTCAACGTTGTTCGGACGCTTCCCATTCCACTCGTGCGGTTCGGGTTCGAGGTTCACGTCGGCACCGGGACGCATGCTCATGAGCAGCCGCTCGAGTACCTTAGCGAGCCTGTTGTCGGAGGTTCCCTCACCGATGAAGGCGCACCGCCAGTACTCACTCATCGGTCTCCTCCGGCTCCGAGGGGTTGTACAGGAATGCGAAGAGCTTAGAGCGCGACACCGGCGCCGAGCTCCGCGGGCGGTCATCCGAGCGCTCCCACTGCTCCGACCGCCAAGTGCCCGGCAACGGATTGAAGGTCACGGACTCCGTGATGCGGCCGTCGGCGTCCCGGCGTCGCCATGGCACCGCGCACAGCACGTCGTCGGCGTGGTCTTGCATGGCGTCCTGGACCAGGTAGGGCGAGTGCGTGTTGACGAGGACCTGCCCGGCGTGGCCGTCACGGGCTTCGGTCATGGAGCGCAGCAGTTCGAGTATGTCAGCGATCTTGGCGGGGTGGAGGCCGTTCTCCGGCTTGTGCTGTCTCCACACTTCTGGGACGGTTGAGTCTCATGACTTCTGGGACGGTTGAGTCTCATGGGTTTTGGGA
>NZ_QMIN01000043.1:30743-60686 GCF_003287795.1 Actinomyces sp. Z5 | reverse complement strand
GGCGGCAAGCACCGCGATCGCGCCGGCGGCGGGCCCGCTGATCCGGGCCCGGCGCACGGAGGATCGGGTCAGCCACGCCTGCAGCAGCGTCAGCCCCAGCAGCGGCAGGCTGAGCGTGCCGTAGTCGCCGTCGGGGCTCCCCATGGCGCCGCCGAAGCCGAGGCTCCAAATGCCGGTGCCCGTGCGCAGCACGCCGCCCAGGGTCAGGGCCGCGGCGGCATCGCGGGAGGAGTCGACCAGGTACAGGACGAGGGTGGGCAGGACCACGACGCCCCAGCCGAGCGCCACCGCCTCCACGCCTGCGCGCACGGCCAGCGGCCAGTCGGCGGGCAGGGTCGGACGCCGGGAGCCGCCCGGCGTCGGCGGGGGCTGTCGGTGCAGCCGATCCCTAAGGTTCATGCCCGCATCTCCATCCTGTTCAGGGGCGTACCTCCCGACGGCGTCGGGCTGATCGGCACCGACACTAACCCGGTCCGGAGGGTGGGGCGCGCTAGGACACGGGCGGACGCGGGGACGAGCTCCTGGCTGTACCCGGGCGAACCGGGCCAACCGCGCAGCCAAGGTAAACAAGGTGTGAACGAGCCCGGGCGAGCCTGGGGCATGCGGCGCGGACCACACTAGAATCGGGGTCAGCACCAGGCACCGGACGCCCACGGAAGGACCCACGATGGCTAACGACGCGCTCATCAGTACTTCGACCGGCCCCGCCGACGCAGCCGGTACTCCCCCCGCCTCCCCCAGCGATGAGCCCGTGCGCATCGGCGTGCTCACCTCTGGCGGTGACGCGCAGGGCATGAACGCTGCCGTGCGCGCCGTCGTACGGACCGCGCTGCGCATGGGCGCACAGCCGTACGCGGTCATGGAGGGCTGGTCGGGCGCCGTGGCCGGCGGGGATGGGATACGCAAACTGGAGTGGGACTCGGTCGGCTCCATCCTGCACCGCGGCGGCACCATCATCGGCACCGCCCGCTCGGCGGAGTTCCGCGAGCGCGCCGGGCAGCTGGCGGCCTGCCGCAACCTGCTGGAGCATGACATCGACCGGCTGGTGGTGATCGGCGGGGACGGATCCCTGACCGGCACCAACGAGTTCCGTAAGAACTGGCCGTCCCTGGTGGCCGAGCTGGTCGAGCGCGGGGACATCACCGAGCAGACGGCGGCCGCGCACCCGGTGCTCATGGTTACCGGGCTGGTCGGTTCGATCGACAATGACCTGGTGGGCGCCGACATGACCATCGGCGCCGACTCCGCCCTGCACCGCATCCTGGAGGCGATCGACGACATCTCCTCCACCGCCGCCTCCCACCAGCGCACCTTCATTGTGGAGGTGATGGGTCGGCACTGTGGCTACCTGGCGCTGATGGCGGCCGTGGCCGGAGGCTGCGACTACGTGCTCGTGCCGGAGTTGCCGCCCGCCGAGGGGTGGGAGGAGGACATGTGCCGCAAGCTCGCCAAGGGCCGGGAGGCGGGGCGCCGCGAGTCCATGGTGATCGTGGCCGAGGGGGCCACCGACCGCTCCGGCAACCCCATCACCGCCGACGACGTCAAGCGGGTCATGGCGGAGCGCCTCGGCGAGGAGGCCCGCGTGACCATCCTCGGTCACGTGCAGCGAGGTGGTAAGCCGAGTGCCTACGACCGCTGGATGTCCACCCTGCTGGGTTGCACCGCCGCGCGCGAGGTGGTGCTGGCCACCGCGGAGAGCGAGCCGGTGATCATCGCCGAGCGGCACAACCGCATTAGGCGTCTGCCCATGATGGAGCAGATCCGCGCCACCCGGGCCGTAAAGGACCTGGTGGCAGCCGGCGACTACCGGGGCGCGGTGGCGGCCCGCGGCTCCAGCTTCGAGCAGATGCTGGGGATCTTCGAGACCATGTCCACCCCGCCGGAGTTGGACCCGGCAGCAGAGGACACGCTGCAGGGTGCCGGCCGCGCCCGGCGGGTGGCGATCGTGCACGCCGGCGGGCTGGCGCCGGGCATGAACACGGCGGCGCGCGCCGCGGTGCGCCTGGGCCTGGACCACGGCTTCACCATGCTCGGCGTGTACGGCGGCTTCCCGGGTCTGCTGGACGGGAACGTGCGCGAACTGTCCTGGGACGACGTCGAGGGCTGGGTCGGCGACGGCGGCGCCGAGCTGGGCACACGCCGGGATATCCCCACCATTGAGCAGCTGTACGCGCTGGGGCGAACGATCGAGTCCAATCAGATCGACGCCCTGCTGATCATCGGCGGTTTCAACGCCTACCTGGCCGCGCATGAGCTGGTCACCGAGCGGGATCGCTACCCCGCCTTTAAAATCCCCATGATCTGCGTGCCCGCATCCATTGACAACAACCTGCCCGGCTCCGAGCTGTCGGTCGGGGCGGACACGGCCCTGAACAGCGCCGTGGGCGCGCTGGACGCGATCAAGCAGTCGGCGGCCGCCTCGCGTCGCTGCTTCGTGGCGGAGGCGATGGGCCGCCGCTGCGGCTACCTGACCCTGATGAGCGGCATAGCCACCGGCGCGGAGCGGGTGTACCTCAACGAGGAGGGGCTGACGCTGAAGAAGTTGGCCCAGGACTCGGCCCGCATGGTGGAGTCCTTCCGCTCGGGCCGCAAGCTCTACCTGGTGATCCGCAATGAACGGGCCAGCGAGAACTACACCCTGGACGTGCTGGCGAAGATCTTCTCCGAGGAGAGCGAGGGCCTGTACGACGTGCGGCAGGCGCAGATCGGTCACCTGCAACAGGGCGGCGACCCGACCGCCTTCGACCGCATCATGGCCACCAAGCTGGTGGCGCACGCGCTGGACCTGCTATCCGACCAGTTGGACGCCGGCACCTATCACTCCAGCTATGTGGGGCTCGTGGAGGGGCGGATTACTCACCACCGCCTGGAGCACATGGATGAGGAACTGGACCTGACCGCGCGCCGCCCGCTGCACCAGTGGTGGATGGGCCTGCGCGACGCCATCGGCCTGGTCAACAAGGACCTGGGGGTGATTCCCCCGCAGGAGGTTCCCGACTTCGGCCAGACGGTCACCCAGGCGGCCTCCGCCGGGGAGACGGACTGAGGGGCCGGCAGTGTTGAGAGCGTCTCCGGCCGGTATGGCTTCGGGCATGATGCGGATATGGTGACAATCGCCGATGTCGCGCGGCACGCTGGTGTCTCGCCAAAGACTGTGTCAAATGTGCTCAACGGATACCGGTATCTGCGTCCCGAGACCAAGGAGCGTGTGGAGAAGGCGATTCAGGAGCTGGGGTACACGGTCAATCTTGCGGCACGAGGCCTGCGACGCGGTCGCACTGGGATGGTTACGCTGGCGGTGCCGGATCTGCGCGACCCCTACCTGGCGGAGCTCTCGGGGGAAGTCATTCACGCGGCCGAACGCAGAGGGGGCCGCGTACTGGTGACGCAGACGGACGGCCAACGCGAGCGCGAAATCGACGTCCTACACGGACCCAACCGACACTTCACCGACGGAACTATTCTCAGTCCTCAGGCCCTCGGCTCGGAAGACTTGGAGCAGTACCAAGTCGACTTCCCGCTGGTGTTGTTGGGCGAGCGCGTCGATCCGCCTGATTTGGACCGGGTGACTCTGCCGAACGTGGCCGCTGCGCATGCCCTGACCGCCTACGTGCTCAGCCTGGGCTGTCGCAGAGTGGCGCTTCTGGGCTGCGCGCCGGGTACCGACCACGGCTCGGCTCCACTGCGTGAACGCGGTTTTCGCGCGGCTCATACGGAGATGGGTCTTGAGGTCGATGAACGTCTGTTGCTTTCGGAGTCGACCTGGCGCCTGCCTCAGGGTACCCAGAGAATGAATGCCTTTATCGACTCGGGGATTCCCTTCGACGCCGTGGTGGCGATGAATGACGCCCTGGCAATTGGCGCCTTACACAGCTTCCGAGCGCATGACATCCGAGTGCCAGACGCCGTGAAGGTGGTGGGAATCGATAACATTGAGGATGCTTCCTTCACCAGCCCGACCCTCACGTCCTTATCCGTGGATCACCGGGAGTTCGCGAGAGAGGCCATCCGCCTGTTGATGATGCGGATCGACGAGCACCATCGCGATCCCGCCCTGCCCCGTCAACCCAGGGAGCTTATCCAGCCCGCCTTCCATATCGAGGTGCGGCAGTCCACCGGAGGAGTACCCGCGGACGCCAACACCCTCGACGATTCTGGTACCGGTTCGGTTTAAGTGTCGCGAAGCGTCAAATGATTTCGAGTTGAGTCAGCCTGGCCCCGGTTGGGAATCGCAAGCTGACGGCCTCGACGTTATGTACCCCCGCCGGCGACGTAGGCAGCCCGATCACCCGCGTTTCCTCGGGCCAGCGAAATACCACCCGGCGTTTGACGGCCCCGGACCACGCCCCGTCTTCACGGACGGCTATTTCCACATCAACGCTGCCGGTTCCGGTTAGAGTGGCGACCCGTGCCGCCTCAGGACGATCCAACTCCACCTCCAGTCGCGTGTCGGGCGGCAGCACGGTCTCGGTATCTGCAGAGTCGTCTACGAGAGCAACAGCCCCCGGCACTGTCGAACGCAGGTTCTCGGAGTGCGCCTTGTCCCGCTGATATTCGTGTTCGTCGCTGGTCATCGACAACCGGCGGTCGCCAAGCCCCCAACTGTGGGGTTGGGAGCAAACACGAACCAGGACATGCACGTCGGCGTGCAGTGTGGAGGCGTCTACTACCGGAGCAGTGAGTGGGTGTCCGTTGACCTCGACGCCTGCGATGTACTTGCCATCACCCTCTCGGGTTATTGACAGGACACTGCCGTCACGGCGCGTCCAGCGCACAGCGGCCAGCTGCGGCGGGGTGACAACATACTTCCCCGAACCCACGTCGAGCGGGTACAACCCCATGGCCACAAGGAGCCACCAGGCACTGAACTCGCCGTTGTCCTCGTCTCCCGGCCACCCCTGCCCGATGCGTCCACCGTTGAATAGATAATCGAAAGCGTCAGTCAGGACCTCAGCGGCTCGATCGGGCCGATCGGAGTGCAGATACATGAAGGGCACATGGTGGGCAGGCTGATTCGAGACCGCGAACTGTCCCATGCCGATAGCCCGAGCCTCCGTCATCTCGTGGAGGATATGCCCGTAAGTCCCGCGTTGGGATACGGCCGCCTTCTCCGGATCTTGGAAGTAGTCATCAAGCTTTCTTCCCAGTGCGGCGGGCCCGCCCAGGGCGTTGGCCAGCCAGGCGGCGTCGTGAACCGGGGAGAAGGCCATTCCCCAGCCATTCGTTTCGGTGTATCCCCCGCCCCATTCACGAGGGTTGAAGTTCGCCGGGGCCACCTCCCACATACCGTCATCGCGGCGTTGACGGAGGAAACCGGAATCGGGATCGAAGAGGTTGCGCCAACGCAGTGAGCGGTTGATGAAATAGAACGCCTCTGCGAGCAGATCTGAACGTGCTTCCCCATCGGCGCGGTCGGCGAGTCGGCTCGCCCACCGCCCGATCGCAGCGTCGTCGATCGCATTTTGAACCGTCCAGCTCAGAGCCTCTGGAGTGGAGGAGTCCACCCAATCGCGAAAGCGCGCCGTCCGATTGCCGGCTCGGCCGACCTCGGTATGAGCCGGCGGCGTCATGGCGTTGCGCAGTGCGGACAGGTAGGCCACGTCCTGGTCGAAGTCGACGCCGTGTACGGCGGCGTCGGCGAAGATCACATCGGAATCCGTACCCACCATGCAGTCGATGAACCCGGGAGCGACCCATCTCCCCATCCACTCGCCATCTCGAAACAGCTGCAGCATCCCGTTAAGCAGCTTCCCAGCGAGTCCCGGCATCAGCAGGTGGTAGGCGGGCCAACTAGTCCGGTAGGTATCCCAGTACCCGTTGTTGACGTACAGCTCGCCGGGGAGCACCCGGCAACCGGTGACCGTGTCGGTGTGTTCACGCTCAAGCGGCAAAGCTACTGCTGCGTGCGCAATACGGGGCACGCGCTCACTCCCGGTGTTCTCGTGGGCGACATTGGGGTAGCACAGGAGCCGGTACAGGCTTGTATAGGCAGTCTCGCGTTGCTCCTCCGTGGCCCCGGGCAACTCGAGCGCGCCAAGCGGCTCCGCCCAGGCGGAGTGAGCTGCTTGGCGCAGGTCCTCGAAAGCGCGCCCCTCGGACTCGAGACTGAGGTTGTGCCAGGCCTGCTCCACTGAAATGAACGAGGTGGCCAGGCGAACCTCGTGCGTGCCCGCCGGCAGGGGAACGTGCGCAGCTTGGCTACGTACGTGACCGTCATCCTCAAACGCCGGAATCACCTCGCCTCCGCCATTGATCTCGCCGACGAAGAACACGCGTGGTGGGCTGGGATGCGATGGACGAACAACGTTTCCAGGAGCCCAGCCATGCAGCAGAACTCCCGTATCGGTGACACTGGTGTGCAGGCGCCCGTCGAAGGCCTGGTCGACGGTGATCCCGCCGGCACACGGCAAACAGATGCGGACCGCCGCGGTGCGGGCAGTCGCTGTCATCTCCAGCTCGATGCCGCCGTCAAGGCGCACCCGATAGTAATCGGGATGGGCGATCTCCTCCTCATGGCTGAAACGTAGTGCCCGACGCTGCGGGTCCGACACCGGGGCGTGCACGTAGGGCATGATCTGCATGGAACCGCGGTCACCGATCCAGGGACTGGGCTGATGACTCAACGCGACGGCTTCTAGGCGTGGATTCGGATCCCCGTGCCAGCGATAGAGCCAGCGTCGGGTGCGGGCGTTGGTCACTGGAGTAACAAAGTTCATGCCGTGCGGCAGGCAGACCGCCGGCAGGGTGCTGCCACGGGAGAAACCACGACCTGTATGAGTTCCCCTGGTGGTACGCACGTAGTCGACCACGTCCCGAGCTCTACGCGTCTGCGTGGAAGAGTCCCCGCCCACTACACGCGCCTGTATCCAACCGGCACCATGGTCCGCGAACGAGATCAGCCTCACCGCGCTGAGCGGCGTTCCGGACGGAAGAGCGTCGAGCGGTACTCGCCAGATATTCCACTGCTCGGGGATCAGCGTTGTGGCAGCCAAGTGCGCAGGACGCGGTGGGGGCACGGCAGTCAGATCGTGCCCGTTGTCGTCACACAGGTGCCGGAGTGCGCCCCGTCCATCGTCCGCACCCACACCCAGCAGGGTGGATGCCCTATCTGGCGCACCATCGTGCTGCAAGAGCAGCTGAGGGAACAGGGCTACCTCGAGAATCTCCCCCGCGACAGCAGGCCGATCGGGTAGGCCGATGCCGATCTCCCCGGGGCGAACAACCGTGTAAGCGCGCACTTCCCCCTCGAACAGCCCGCAACGCGGCGTTGAACTCGGCGGCGCACTCGGGCCACGGGACGCGGCGAAGCGGATGGCCTGTGGCGGCGCTGAGGGCGACATGGTGAAGTCTCTTTCCATCCGGGGGACATGCATGTACACTCATAGTACATCGTGGTACTACATCGCTGCACTACCTCGATGTACAAGGTGTCGTGACGCACCGTCGTTTGAGCTGCAAAGGAGCCTTAAATGTCGACACACTTCTTCCGCCCCTCACGTCGCGCCGTGCTCGCCTACGGCGGCTTCGCAACCGTGTCGGGCCTGCTGGCCGCCTGCGGATCATCGGGGGCGGGTTCATCAGGCGGCGGCTCCGATGCCAACAGCATCGAGATGTGGGCGCGTGGCGGCGCCACGACCGCCGATGCCTACGCCGAAATCGTCCCTGCGCTTGAGGAGGCAACCGGAGTCACCGTCAGTTTCTCGACGGTGGACAACTTCGGCCAGGAGCTTCAAAGCCGCGCCCAGTCCAAGAACCTGCCGGACCTGTGGATCAATGACGACGTACTGCTGGGCACCTACCAGCGTCAGGGCCTCCTCCGGGAGATCACCCTCGGCGACTACGCCGAGGCCTCCGGTATCGACGACGCCCGCTGGGCCGAGACTCAGATCGATGGCGGCGCCTACGCCGTGCCCTACTCCCGACAAACGATGGTCGACTGTTTCCGCTCCGACTGGCTGGAGACACTGGGCCTCTCGGTCCCAACCACCTGGGAGGAGTACGTGGCCTTTCTCGACGCAGCCGTCTCGGGGGACCCCGACGGTGACGGCTCGGCGAACACCTACGGCACCAACGTCGCCGGAACCGCCAAGAACGGCTACCTGGCCCGCTGGGCTATGAGCTATATCTGGCAGGGCGGCGGCTCGCTATGGACCGACAATGGCGACGGCACCTTCACCGTGGACACCACCTCTGAAGCTACAGTGTCAGCGATTCGCTGGATCCAGGATCTCTTCGCCGTCAGCGGGCGCGTCCAGCCAGGCGCCCTGACCGCCGACACCTCTGTATCCACCCCCTTCTTCGCCGAGGGCAAGGTCGGCCATACACTTACCGGCCCCTACCAATTCTCGGCAATGGACGAGGCACCCGGAAAAGACCTCTACGTCGTCGCCCCGGCGCCTGTCGGCCCACAGGGCGGCACAGTCCTTGCCGAGGGCGAGAACATCTATGTGTCTGCTGGCACCGAGAAGCTGGACGCCGTCAATAAGGTCATCTCCTGGTTCATTTCCGAGGAGGGCCAGACCACGTGCATGACCAACAGTAAGCAGCCGGTCGTGCGAGTTCCGGTCCGTTCCGATATGGATGCGGCCACGATCTACGACGACGAACGTTGGGGCGTCGTACAGGACAGCCTGGCGAACTCGTCCCAGGCCTTCCCCGCGGTTGCAGATGCTTCGGCAATCAAGCAGGTCATTGCCGAGTCACTCAACACCATCGTCGCCAGCCCGGAGCAGGATCCGGTGAACGAACTGGAGAACCTCAAGACCGAGTTGGAAGACGTCTTTGACGAGCTGGGGTTGCTGTGACGGCTCCAAGCGTTCATGCAAGCACACGTAGGAGACTGCCCACACCGAAGGCGACCACGGTCACCATGTGGCTCCTACTGGCGCCGGCGCTGCTGCTTGCCGTCATGTTCAAGTTCATCCCGCTGGCAGAAGGGATCTACTACAGCTTTCACAAGGTGACCCCCTACCTGGGCAATACCTGGGTGGGTCTGGACAACTATGTCAAGGTGCTCAGTTCCTCCGGGTTTACCGCCGCTCTGGGACACACCGTCATCCTCGCACTGGTGCAGACCACGGGAAGCGTCGTAGGCGGCCTGTTGCTCGCGCTCGTTCTAGAGGGATCCGGCATCGGCTTGTGGCTCACGCGCACCGTTGTCGTCCTGCCGGTAGTGACCGCGACCGCCGTCATCGGTGAAATCTGGCGAATTATCTACTTCCCGGATCCGGGCGGCTTCCTCAACACCGTTCTGGGGTGGTTTCATCTCGGACCCTCCACCTTCCTGGACAGTCCGAGCACGGCGCTGATGTCAGTTGCCGCAGTGGGTATTTGGTCTGGAGCCCCGTACAACATGGTGATATTCCTCGCGGGCTTGGCGGGCATAGACAGGGACCTTTACGAGGCCGCCGCAGTCGATGGTGCCGGACGGTGGCGGCGCTTGTGGAGCATCGTTATTCCCAGCCTGCGCAGTTCGATGATCATCGTTCTGACGCTCGCTGCCATTCGTGCACTGGGTATCTTCACCGAGGTCTACGTGCTGACGGGCGGCGGCCCTGCCAATTCGACCACCACATGGATGACGCAGGTGTACACGCAGGGGTTCGACCGTAGCGACGTGGGTGTTGCCAGCGCCGCGTCCATTCTGCTGCTGGTCACGACGCTGACACTCACGATCATCGTACGTTGGCTGTCCGCGCGTAGGAGGGACTCATGAAACGCACTGATAAACCGGCTCTCAGCCGGTTCGACTCGGCGCTGGGCTGGACCAGGAGCCCAAGCTCCAGAGTGACCCGGGTGCTGATCGCGGCGGTGCTGCTGGCCGTCTTCGGCGTCCCGTTCCTCACGGTCATATCCAGCGCCTTCAGCCACACCTCTGATCCGACTCAACTCGCGGTGTTGCCTACGGACCCTACGTTGGACAACTTCCGCGCGGCCGGCGAATGGGACCTTTACACCTACCTACGCAACTCCCTGATCATCGCCGGCGGCGGACTGCTGCTCCAGATGACGGCGTCGGTACTCGCCGGCTATGCACTGTCACGGCGCAGGTTCCGCGGGCAGGCACTGGTAATGATGCTGTTCCTCATGACCATGATGTTGCCCGAGGAAGTGATCGCGGTCCCGTTGTCCATCGTGCTGGGTGATCTCCCGTTGCTGGGGATCAATCTCAAGGGCACCGTCTTCGCGATCATCCTGCCGGTGGGCATCTGGGGATTCTCAATCATGGTGATGACCGAGTTCATGCGGGACATCCCCGAGGAGATCTGCGAGGCAGCCAGGCTCGATGGGCTCAGCGAGATTGGTGTGCTGGGCAGGATCGTTCTGCCAATGTGCAAGCCCGCCCTGGGCGTCATCACCATCTTCGGATTCATTATGATCTGGAACCAGTATCTGCTTCCGCTAATCGCCTCCAACGGTCCAGGCTCATACACGATCACCGTTGCCATCGCCCTGCTACGGGATGATCCATCGGGGTCCACGGGCCTACTCGCGGCAGGATCGGTACTCGCACTAGTACCGAGTCTCATAGTGTATCTACTGCTGCAAAGCTCTCTGGTACGGGGAATCACCGCTGGGGCGGGGAAATAGGTGACGACGAACGGGGCCGGCCCATAGCGTTCACGCACCGAAAAGCTCCCCCTGGCGGCACATCCTCACCTACCGGCGGTCGTCGACCGCCGGTAGGTAGGGTCATCCGGTGACCTCAGGTGCTTCCTCACACTCGCCCGCCGTGCCGTCCCACACCTGCGCGCGCCTGCTGGCGGCCGCACTCGTCTCCGGCGTGGCGGCGGGCCTGATAGGCATCGCCATGGCCTTCCTGCTGGAGGGCTTCGAATGGCTCTTCTACGGGGTCGGCGAGGGCACGCTCCCCCAGCGCGTGCAGGCGGCCGCCGCCTGGAGGCGGATCGCCGCACCGGCTGTCGGCGGGCTGGCCGCCGGCGCCCTGTGGTGGTGGGAGCGATCCACCGGCGGCGTCGTCGGCGTGGAAGCGGCGGTCGGGGACGTCTCCGGCCGGACCGGGCGCCACATGGGTCTGCTGCGCCCCTTCGCCGACGGCGTGCTCCAGGTGCTCACGGTGGGCGCCGGCAACTCGGTGGGACGTGAGGGCGCGCCTCGTCTCATGGCCGGGGCCGTCGCCGCCCGAGTCTCCTCCCGCCTCGGCCTGCAGCCGCGCACAGCCCGTACCCTGGTGGCCGCGGCGGCCGGCGCGGGCCTGGCGGCCATGTACAACGCGCCCCTGGGCGGGGCCGCCTTCGCCGTCGAGATCACCATGCTGGCGGGGATGCGCCGGCGGGGCGTGTGGCTGGCCGTGCCGGTGAGTCTGCTGGCCACGGTGGTCTCCTGGCTGCACTCGGGCGGGCGCCCCACCTTTCAGGTGACCATGGGCGCGCCCGACACCGCGACACTGGTGGCGGCGTTGCCGGTGGCGGGGCTGGCAGCGCTGTTGGGTGTGGGCGCACGGTCGTTGTGGAGGCGGTTCAAGGATCACCGACTGCCGGACACCTGGGCGCTGCCACTGGGCATCGGGGCTGCCGGGCTGCTTACGGGGGTGGCCTCCCTGTGGCTGCCGGTGCTGCCCGGCAACGGCCGCGACGCCCTGGAGGCGGCACTGGTCTCCCCCGTCACCGCAGCCGCTCTGGCAAGCCTGCTCGGCGTCGTCGTACTCAAGCCGCTGTTGACCGGGCTCACCCTGGGGGCGGGCGCCACCGGCGGCCTGCTGGCTCCGTCCTTCGCCCTGGGCGGCAGTGCGGGCGCGGCGGTGGCGGTCGCCGCGAACCTGGCCGGCTGGCAGGTGAGCATTCCGGTGCTGGCACTCGTCGGCGCCGGCGCCGTGCTGTCGATCACGCAGCGAGCGCCCGTGTTCGGCACGGTGTTCGTGTGGGAGCTCGCCCGCGGGCCGCTTTGGGTGCTGGCCCTGATGGCGGTGGTCTCCGTATGCTGCTGGTGGCTGACCTCGCCTCTGGGGCTGGACAGACACATTCGACCTCGACGCCGGGGAGGCCCAGCAAGTTCCTGAACCGAGAGTCCTCGCCATGTCCACTCGCCCGCAAGCCACCTTCCTCCTACTGACCCTGCTCATCGCCGCCCCCGTGACGGCCATCCTCTTGGTGCTGAGCGGAGGCCCGTGGCGGTTGCTGCTCCTGGCGTTCTACCTGTGCGCGCTGTGCTACTGGCGTCTGGCGGAGCAGCGACCGTGGCGCGATCTCATGTACTCGGACGGGAGATCGAGAACGTGGGCCCTGCTCGCAGTCGGCGCCGCCGCACCGGTCATTGGTGGGCTCCTCCTGCGCGCGCAGGAGGAGCCCGGCTACGTAACAGCCGTAACCGCTGCCACACCGGCCCAGCTAGTGAGCGCTGTCGGCATGGCGGTGCTTGTCGGCTGCTGCCTGAATGCGATTCCCGAGGAGGTTGCCCTGCGCCGCGTCCTTCTGGATCCACTGCTCCGGCGCTGGGGCGCGCCGTTGGCCATATCCGCCACCGCCCTGGCGTTCGTGGCCTGGCACCTGCCCACCTGGCTGGATTCCGGGCTGACCGCATCGGCATACGCGGTCGAGGTTCCTGACAAGCTGGTCTTCGGTCTGGTAGCCGGCTGGTCGGTGGTACGACTGCGGTCCTTGTTCTTCGGCCTGGGTATGCACATGGGCTCGAACGCGGTCGGAGTGTTCCTCGACGCACTGGCTCCGCGGGAACAGTCCTGGGCCGCGCCCGATGCGCCCACCGTGCTCATCACCTCCGCCCAGCTGGCCGCGGCCGCACTGCTCGTGTGGTGGCTGAGTCGAACGCCGAACCCCGCCCACGGGAACGCCTCGTAAGCCCGCTTACTGTCCGAGTTCGGGACAAACGCCGCCGGTGAGACCCGGACCGAATCCAGAAACCGCATGATTCCAACGATCCCGAGACCGGAGATCGGCAAGACTGGATCGTTTGTCCCGGATTCGGACAGTTCTCAGATCCGACGGCGCAGAATCACGGAGTCCCAGCCGTCCAGGTCGGGCACGCCCAGGGCCGCATCGGCCGGCAGGGAGGCCATGAGCACGCGCTCGGCATCCTCCCACTCCCCCAGGTCCAGCCCCTCGGCCGCCAGTCGACCACGCAGGGCGGAACCGGGCCCGGTCTCCAGCCCGGCACGCGTGCACGAGGCGATCAGCAGGATCTGCTCACGTTCGCCGTCGGCCCCCACGTACTCGCGCAGCAACGTCCACGAGTCGGCGGCGTCAGCATCCAGGAGCCGGAAGGTACCCAGGGCGACGGCGTCGTCATGGTGGCGCAGGGCGATCAGCGCCCGGTAGTGCTCGAAGACGCTGCCGGGCACGCCCACCTGGGCGGCGGCGTTGATCTCCGTGTAGTTGGGGGCGACGTCGATCCAGGGGGTGGCGGCGGTGAAGCCGGCGTTTGCGGTCGCGTCCCACTGCACCGGGGTGCGAGCATTGTCGCGCGAGTTGACGGCCAGGCCGGCCAGCAGGGCGGCCGGGTCGTCGCCGACGCCGGTGCGCTCGTGGAAGTAGTTGATGGACTCCAGGTCCCGGTAGGAGTCGATGCCGTGGAAGACGGTGTTGGTCTGGCC
This sequence comes from Actinomyces sp. Z5, assembly GCF_003287795.1. Classification (NCBI taxonomy): domain Bacteria; kingdom Bacillati; phylum Actinomycetota; class Actinomycetes; order Actinomycetales; family Actinomycetaceae; genus Actinomyces; species Actinomyces sp. Z5. Next base: position 47,119 of record NZ_QMIN01000043.1, on the reverse strand, counting down.
GAGTTCCTCCCCCTGGTAGACGTAGGGGGTGCCGCGGTGCAGGTGCAGGATGGAGGCGATGGTCTTCGCGCTCGTCTCCCGCCAGGCGGGGTCGTCGTCGCCGAAGCGGGAGACGGCGCGCGGCTGGTCGTGGTTGTCCCAGTAGTTGGAGTTCCAGCCGCGCTCGCGGGTGATGCGGCCGGTGGCGTCGACGTCGGGGGCGAGAGCGGCCTGCCAGCCGGCGAGGTTGCGCTTGAGGGCCACACGGTCCAGCGGCTGCGGGTCGAATTTGCCGCCGGGGCCGTCGGTCAGGCCAACGTGCTCGAACTGGAAGACCATATCCACCTCGGCGCTCGCGGGATCGGTGAAGCGGGAGGCTTCGGCGGTGGTGACACCGGGGGTCTCGCCGACGGTGATGATGTGTCGGCTGCGCGGGGCGAAGACCGCCTGGTTCATCTCGTGCAGGAACTCGTGCACGCGCGGCCCGTTGGCGACCAGTGCCGCGCCGTCGCCGTACAGGGCGCCGTCCGGGCGGGGGCCGTCGGCGAGTGGGTAGGTCTTGGAGATCAGGTTGATGACATCCATGCGGAAGCCGTCCACCCCGCGGTCGAGCCAGCGCCCCATCATGTCGTAGACGGCGCGGCGCACCTGCGGGTTCTCCCAGTTCAGGTCGGGTTGCTTGGTGGAGAACAGGTGCAGGTAGAACTCCTGCGTGTCCTCATCCCACTGCCAGGCGGGGCCGGAGAAGAAGGATCCCCAGTTGGTGGGCTCGGTGCCCGGTTCCCCCGGCTGCCGGCCGGGGACCACCCGGGCGGGCCGCCAGATGTACCAGTCCCGCTTAGGGCTGTCCTTCGCACTGCGGGAGGCGGCGAACCAGGGGTGCTCGTCGGAGGTGTGGTTGACCACCAGATCCATCACCAGGCGCATGCCGCGCGCGTGTAGCCCCGCGATCAGGGCGTCGAGGTCCGCCAGCGAGCCGAACATCGGGTCGATGTCCTCGTAGTCGGAGATGTCGTAGCCGTTGTCGTCCTGCGGGGAGCGGTAGACGGGGCTGAGCCAGACGACGTCGACGCCGAGGGCGTCCAGGTGATCCAGGCGGGCGGTGATGCCGGGAATGTCGCCGTAGCCGTCACCGTCGGTGTCCTGGAAGGAGCGCGGGTAGATCTGGTAGACGACGGCGCGGCGCCACCAGTCGGCGTCGTCTCCGACGTGATGGGCGCTGACAACGAACGACGGCTGGGTCATGGCGAAAACCTTCCGGGCTGGACAATATCGAGGCCCGGGGGCATGGGACGACGGCATCCCTCTGCCCCCGAGTACCGTCTTGACCGGTCCTAGCCGTTACTCGTACCGGTTAAGGTGTGTCACTGGTGCCGGTCTGGTGGTGTTGGAGCCAGCCTACGTCAAAGTGGTGGAGCGGTAAACCGTCCGGTCGAGGCGCGGCTGCCCCGACCGGACGGCCGACTCACTTCTGGCTACCGCGCATGACGCCGGAGATGACCCAGCGCTGAGCGATCACGTAGACGAGGAACATCGGGGCGATCGCCATCAGGTAGGAGGCGAAGGACACCGGATAGTTCGTGTTGAACTGTCCCTGGAAGACGTACTGGGCCAGCGGCAGGGTCGCCTTGGACTGGTCGGTCAGGATCACCAGTGGGAGCAGGAAGTCGTTCCAGGCCCACAGGCAGGTCAGGATCCCGACGGTGGCGTTCATGGGCGACAGCAGCGGGAAGATGATCCGCCAGAAGATAGTCCAGCGGCTGGCACCGTCCATGGCGGCCGCTTCCTCCAGCTCCTCCGGAATGGACTTGATGAAGGAGGTGTACATCAGGATGTTGAAGGCCAGACCGTAGACCACGTACAGCAGGATCAAGCCGGCCTCGTTGTCCAGGTGCAGCAGAGCGGTCTCCTTGACAACCGGCAGCATGATGATCGGGAACGGTACGAACAGGGCCGCCACGAAGTAGTAGTACAGGCGGCGGAACCAGGGGCGGTGCATGTTGCGGCCCAGCGCATAGGCGACCATGGAGTTGGACAGCAGCGTGAACACCGTGGCGCCGACGGTGATGATGGCGGAAGTCAGCACCCGCCGAGGGTAGGAGGTCATCTCCCAGGCGGTAGCGAAGTTGTCCAGGCTCCAGGACCGGGGCAGTGCCCAGCCGGAGGTGGCCAGTTCCTCGGGCGTCTTGAAGGCGGTGACCACGGTGAAGTAGAGGGGCACCAGCACGGTCAGGCTGAGCACGATCGCCAGCAGGGTGGTCCACCAGTTGGTGCGACCGAAGACGCCCTTGGAGCGTCTGCGAACCCGGTAGACCTCGGGATCGGCGGTGCCCAGGCGGCTCTCAGCGGAGCCGGAGTTGTCAATGTTGGCGGTTGTGGCGGTCATGGCGGATCAGACCCTTTCCTGGCTCTGGGTGAAGCGCAGCTGGGCGAAGGACAGCAGCACCACGATGAGGAAGTAGATGACGCCGTTCGCCGTCTGGTAGGCGTATTCGCCGCCCTGGAAGCCGTTCTTGAAGATGAGGTAGGAGATGGACTGCGTGGCGGTGCCCGGGCCGCCGGAGGTCAGGGCGACGATCTGGTCGAAGACGCCCAGGAAGTTCTTGAAGGAAAGCACCATGTTGATGCCCAGGTAGGGGATGATCAGCGGCAGGGTCATGGACCACAGCCGCCGCACCGGGCCGGCGCCGTCGATGGCGGAGGCCTCGTAGATCTCATCGGGCACGGTCTGCAGGCCGGCCAGGTAGATGATCGTGTTGTAGGCGACCGCCTGCCACACGCCGACGACGACGATCGCGAGCCAGGCCAGGTCCTCGTTGGCCAGCAGCGAGGTGCTCAGCCACTCCCAGCCCAGCGCCTGCCCGATCTGGGGCAGGTTGTTGGTGAACAGGTAGCTGAAGATGTAGGAGACCACCAGCACCGGCAGGATGTAGGGCACGAAGAACACGCCGCGGAAGAAGGTGCGGGCCTTCATCTTGGAGTTGAGGATGAGGGCTAGCCCCAGGGCGATGATGTTGGTCAGGATGGAGGCGACGATCGAGTACTTGAAGGTGAACAGGTACGAGCCCCAGATGATGTCATCGGAGAACAGGTTCTTGTAGTTGGTCAAGCCGACGAAGTGCCAGTCGCCGTAGCCCTTGAAGTTGGTGAAGGTGTAGAAGACGCCCGTCAGCAGCGGGATCGTCAGCAACACGGTGAAGACGAGGGCCGCGGGGACGAGCATCCAGATGAAGGCCGGGTCGACCTTCTTGGCCTTGTTGTCCTGAATCTTGTGGGATACGGCCTGCGAGTCGCCGGCCCGCGGCGCAGTGGCGGTTTGCGTGGTCATGGTGGTTCGGTCCTCCTGCCTCAGGCCGTCTCGTTAATGCGGCGGACGACCTTGTTCCACTGGGCGTCCAGCGTGGAGATCAGCTGGTCCAGGTCGCCGTTGAACAGGTACTGCTGTATGTAGGCGTTCAGGGTGATGGCCGGCGGGTAGTTGTGGTCGGAGTAGGTGGCCACGCGCCCGGCGTCGAAGTAGGGCTGGAGCCCCTCCAGGGCGGGATCCTGGGCGGACAGCGTCGTCAGGGTCGGGTAGGCGACCTGCTCGTCGCAGTAGGCGGTCATGTTCGCCTCATCCATCAGGTACTGGAAGAAGCGCAGGTTCTCCTCCAGGTGGGCCGGGTTCTCGCCCATGGTCAAAGCCACGTCGACGCCGGAGACGACCTTGGTGTCGGCCGCGTTGTCGGCGGGAGCGGCGAAGGTCCCCAGGTTGATGTCCGGGTTGTAAGAGCGGATGGCGGGAATGGCATAGGTGCCGTGCCAATACATGGCCGCCTTGCCCTGCGCGAAGCCCTGGTTGCCGTCGTTGTAGCCCAGGGCGGCCTTGTCTGCGTTGCCGTACTGGATCGCCTGGTACATCTTCTCGAACACCGGGCTGAGCTCGGCGAAGGAGGTGCCCGAGTCGAGGTCGCGGCGCTGGTCGTACCAGGCGGCGACGCCGTCGGCGAGGAAGGAACCGGACAGGGAGTTAAAGGCGGGTGCGCCGGTCCAGTTGTCCTTGATGGCCCAGTAGAAGGGATCAATCCCCTGGGCGGTGAACTCGTCACAGACTTCGATGAGCTCGTCCCAGGTGGTTGGCGGCTCGAGGCCGGCGGCATCGAAGACGTCCCTGTTGTAGATGATGCCCGAGCCGTTGTCGGCGAAGGCGACGCCATTGGTCTGGCCCTCACCACCGGTGCCGAGCGTGTCCAGGATGGAGGCGATGGACGGGTTCACGCCGTCGAGCAGGTCGGTGCGGTTGAAGTCGTAGAAGATGCCCGTGTCGGCCAGGGCACCGTAGTTGTAGTCGCCGTTGATGGTGATCAGGTCCGGGGTGTCGCCCTTGACCAGGCGGGCGCGCAACGAGGTGATGTTGTCGGCCTGGAAGTTCTGAGTGACGACGATGTCCGGGTTGGCGGCATTGAAGTCCTCACAGATCTGATCGAACAGGGTGATGGCCTCGCTCTTGAACTGGAACAGCTCCAGGTGAACCTTGCCGTCTCCGGATGAGCAGCCGGCGAGGGTTCCGCCCGTGGCCGCGAGCGCCGCCGCCGTCGCCGTGCCGGCGAGGAAGGAGCGCCTGCTCAGTGCTCTCATGGGTACCTCCGTGCATCCTTGCTGAGGTTGGGGGGGTGGGAATGCCACCGGTCGGCGGCAACAAAGATTATTCTGCACCAGAAGAAACCCGTGCGCAAGCCCACGCGCACAGGTGTCGCCCCCGAGTCGGGCATGATGGGGTCATGGCCGACTCAAGCGCCCCGGCCGGGCCCACATCGCTTTGGACCGCTCTCAGCGACACCCAGCGCGAGATCGTGCTGGCCCTACTGCGTTACGGGCGACTACTGCGCCCCGAGATCATGCGCATCGTCGACATCTCCCCCGGTTCGGTCACCCGACTGACGACACCGCTGGTAGAGGCCGGACTTCTCACCACGCACACACTGCAGGTGGCCGACACCGGGCGGCCGCAGTCCCCGCTTGAGGTACGCGCCGACGCCGAGTCCGTCGTGGGGGTTGGCCTGTCAACGAACTTGCTGACCGCGGTCCTGACCGACCTGCGCCTGGGCGTGCTCGCCACTGTGCGCCGCCCGCTTACGGGCCACTCCCCCGCAGAGATCGTCACCGAGTTGGCCGCCGCGCTCACCGATCTCGCCGGTGGCGCCGCGGACGCCCCGCCACCCTCCTGCCTGGGGATCAGCCTGGGCGGCACAGCGCGCGACGGGCGCACGGTGGACGAGGCCGTGTTCTACGGCTGGCACCGAGTTCCCCTGGCCGATTTCGTTGAGGCCCGGCTGGGCGTGCCGACCATTATCGGCAACGACCTGACCGCACTGACGCTGCGGGAGGCCTGGTTCGGAGTGGGACGGGAACACGGCCGCTTCAGCCTACTCACGGTCGGTGCGGGCGTCGGCCATGGACTGGTAGTGGACGGCCAGGTCGTGACCAACGCCGACGCCGAGATGGGTCTACTGGGCACGGTGCCGGTGCCCGACGGCGCTCGGCCGGCCAGCGCCGCAGCGGCGATGGACTGCCTGACCAATGAGGCGATCGAACGCACCTGGGTACAGCGCGGCCACGACTGGCTGGCGGCGGCGGACGTCGTCGAGCTGGCGACCGCGGGTGACGGCGACGCCGTGTCTCTATGCGCTTCCTACGCGCGCAGGCTCGGGCGTTTGCTGGGCATGGCCGCGGCGTTCACCCTGCCCGAGGTCGTGGTGGTTGCGGGCGAGCGCGCCGCCATCGCCACGCTCTTCGAGGACGAGGTGCAGCAGGGGATCGCCGCGGTGCGCCGTGCCAGCGCGACTCCGCTCGACGTGGTCGTGCGCGAGCACGACCGGGCCGAATGGGCCACCGGCGCTGCCGCCCTGGCCCTGCGTGCCCGAGTCCTGGGGCAGTTGTAAACGCGGCCGACCGCCCCAAAACGGGCCCTTCGTGTCTGGGGGTGTGGCGGGCCGAGGCGTCTGCTACGCGGGTTAGACGTTAACAACGCTACTTAACGGTCTGCTGTATACCTCGGAGCCCTTCAGCAGACGGTTAACAGGCGTTGTTAACCCCGAAGTGGCGTTGCAGACGTCCCCGGTTCCGGGCATGGGTATGTCGGCAGCCGACTCGGACGCGGGATGCCGGCGGCTGACTCGAGCACGGCCGGCAGCCGACTCGAGCACGGCCGGCAGCCGACTCGAGCACGGCCGGCGGCCGATTCCGGCACGCCATGGTCAACGTGGATGCGGGCGACCTCAAACGGGCTTGTCTGTTTCGTGGGTGTGGGGGTGAGCGCTGCTGCCCTGGCATGTTGGGTGGTGGGTGTGGGCGCGCCCCCGGACGCCCCGCCGGAGGCGGAACGTCCAAATCCGGCACAAAGGCCGTCGACGACCGCAGGGGTCGAGTTTGAAACCGCATGATTCCAACGTTCTGCCCACAGTCGCCGGCGACGTCGGAGTCGTTTATGCCGATCCTGGACACTTTGGGCCGCCACGCACGGCACTCGGCGCCGACGGCGGGCCGCGAGTGGGCAGGCCGCCCGCGCACCCGACGTCACGCCGGAATCCGGCATCACACCCCGGAGCTTGAAGAGTTGGTTTACGCCCGCCCGGGACTCCCGGGGTCGTGCAACACGCACCCAGGTCATTATCTGAATCAGCTCGCCGGAACAGGGCCGAGCGTCCCACCCTCCTGCCAGGTGACCGGCAGGACAACTTGCCGCGGCGCGCCGTCGCCGTCGCGCAACTCATCCAGGAGGTAGGCAACCGCGGCGGTGGCCTTGTCGCGAATCGGCTGACGCACCGTCGTCAGCGGCGGGTCGACGTAGCGCGCCAGGTCCAGGCCGTCGAAGCCGACCACGGAGACGTCGTCGGGCACCCGGCGCCCCGCCCGGCGCAGTCCCGCGGCAACGCCGAGGGCGAGCACGTCACCGGAGGCGAACACAGCGGTCACGGGAGACCTGCGCTCCGTCAGCCGCGCCGCCGCGGCAATCCCCTCATCGAAACCGACCTCGGTGAGCAGCACGTCCCGCCGCTCCACTCCACCGCCGTGGGCGGCGAGACCCTCACGCAGGCCGCGCAAGCGCTCGCGCACCACCCCGGGGATATCAGTCGTGGGGCCGACGAAAGCCACACGCCTATGCCCCACAGCCCCGAGCCGCTCGCCCACCATCCGCGCACCCCCGGCGTCGTCGATGTTGACGTAGGAGATACCGTCGCCGTCACGGTAGGAGTCGATGAACACCGCCGGCACACCGGAGCGCTCCAGGAACTCGCTGGGAGCCATGCGGGTGGTGGCCATGACAATCGCGCCGGCGACATTCCATGAGCGCAGCTGGGCGACCGTGTCCTCCGCCTTGGAGGCGCCGCAAAGCATGAGGGCATAGCCCTCCGCCCGTGCCGCCTGCTCGCACACGCCCACGAACATCGACTCGTACGGGGACTCCAGTGCCGGTCGCCCCGGAACCGCCTCGTAAACCAGGGCGAGGATCCGCGAGGACGAGCCCGCCAGCGAGCGGGCCGCGGCGCTGGGCACGTACCCCAGGGCGGCGATGGCCTCCTGCACGCGGGCGATGGTCGGCGCCGAGACCTTGCCAGTGCGGCCGTTGATGACGTTGGACACCGTCATGGCGCTCACACCGGCGCGCGCCGCCACGTCTCGTAACGTCGACATGAACCACTCCTGCCTGCTAGCAACACCTTGACGGCCGTACTTCCCGTCGATACAGTGTATGACGTTTACCGGTAAACCTCAGCCCGGTACCGACGAAGGACTCCATGATGCACACCCCCTCCCCCAAGCCAATCTCTCGACGCGGTTTCATCGCCGCCGGAACCAGCGCTGCTCTGTTGACCACCCTGGCCGCCTGCGGCGGCGGGAATACAACCGCGACAGTCCAGGACACCCAGGCCGCAAAGGGCCTCGACATTCAGGGCGACCACCTGACATACGACCCGAATACTCTGGTCAACAACGGAGACCCCATCACTATCGAGTGGTGGCTATGGGACGGCGACGAAAAGTTCAAGGCATTTGCCGATGCCTACAGCAAGATCCACCCCAACGTAGAGATCAAGATCGTAAACCAGGCCTGGGACGATTATTGGACCAAGCTGCCTCTCGCCCTCCAGGGTGATGACGGGCCAGCCTTGTTCAACATCCACAACTCCTACCATGAGAACGTCCTGCCCTACTGCGAGGCTTACAATATGGACCTGGACAGTCTCTCCCAGGACTTCGTCGGAGTCGACGGCCATGTAATAGACGACTCGGTTTACTACATCGACTACGGACTCATGACCGGCCTGATCTTCTACAACAAGGCCATGTGGGAGACCGCCGGCTTGACGGATGAAGATATTCCGACGACGTGGGACGAGTTCCGTGAGATAGCGAAGAAGCTCACCGTGCGTGACGGCAACTCGTTCCAACAGGCCGGATTCGACTTCAATGACAGCCTCTACCTCATGCTGTTGGGGAAGCACTACCAGTCAGGCTATAACCTGTTCGACGCTTCCGGAACTTCCGTCCAGGTCGACAACGAAGTGATGAAATCTGATTTCCAGTACTTCAAGGACCTGTACGACGTAGACCAGGTGGGATCACCGGACTTCGGCCCCAACGCGCAGGAAGCCTTTGGCCAGGGCCTATCCGCCATGCACTATTCGTGGGGACACCTTTACGGCACGATGGCTAACGACTACCCCGAGATCGAGTTCGGTACCTTCCAGTTCCCCGTCAACAACGCAGACGAGACCCCCTACGCATACGACCGCTACAACGGGGAATCCACTCCCGGCATCAACAAGAACGCCTCTGACGGCGCACGCGAGGTCGCGCAGGACTTCCTCAAGTTCTTCCTGACGAGTAACGATCTGCTCGTCGACCTCTGTCTCAACTACAGTCTCTTCCCCTCGTCGGTCGCGCTCGCTGACAACACCGAGATCAAGCAGCACCCCGTCACCAGCGCGCTCGGTTCGATCGACCGTTACGTGTGGCCCGGGCCTATGCCTGCCACCGTTGAAGACAACATGAAGATTGCCGTGTCCGACGTGCTTTACAACGGCGTCGGCATCCCCGAGGCCTTGACCACCGCAAAGGCGGCCATTGACGCTGACATCGCCAAGACCGACTTCAGCTCTGTCGAAGGTCTGTACGCCCACGCCGACGAGCTGGTCGGCTGACATCCACGGTGCACCCAGCCAGACGCCACCTGAAGGAGGACGGGTGGGCGGGGAGGGGGTCTCCCCGCCCACCTATCGTCATGAACCAACAAGTATTAGCGGCCGACTCATCGGCCCCGTCTCGCACCATCGCGCGGCACCGCCGCGCTTACAAGGGAGAAAGAACTCTCCGCAACGGCGTCGTCACCCTGATCGTCCTGTTCAACGCCGTTCTGCTCGTCTACCCGATAGGCAAGGCGCTCCTGGGATCCTTTCACCAATGGAACCCACTGAACGAAACCTATAAGTGGGTCGGCACGCAAAACTATGCCGACCTCTTTCGAGATCCGACTTTTTGGACCTCCCTCACCAATACCCTGTACTTCTCTGTCGTCGTAATCGTCCTGCGAGTCGGTCTCGGCCTCGCGCTCGCCTACGCCATTTGGTCGAAAGTGACTCGCCACAAGACCCTCTTCCGCACCATCTTCTACATGCCGACCGTCACTCCGATGGTAGCTATCGCCTACGTGTGGAAGATGATGTACAACCCTCAAATCGGCATTTTTCACAACTTCCTCAACATTGACATCAACTGGTTGTACGACTCGCACTGGGCTTTGCCCGCGATCATGCTCATGACGGTGTGGAAGGACTTCGGTTATGCGGTTATCCTCTTTCTATCCGCACTGCACTCCCTGCCCGAGGACGCTCTTGAGGCCGCCAGCGTCGATGGAGCGAGTTCATGGAAGCGTTTCTGCCACATCATTTGGCCCCTACTGCGGCCGATGACAATATTCGTAGTCATCACCTCTCTCATAAGCTACGTGCAAGCCTACGTTCAAATCCTCATCATGACCCAGGGTGGGCCAGGAAAGTCCACGTTCCTCATTTCATACATCATCTTCGACGAGGCCTTCCAACAGTATGACTTCGGGTATGCGTCCGCGATTGCGTTCGTGCTTCTGGTTATCACCGCGGCACTCACTGCGGCGTCATTCGGCCTCAACTCACGGCGTTCAGGAGGCCAGCGATGACCAAGCGCGTCCAAACCATCGCCCTAGAAGCGGTCCTGCTCATTATCGGCGTCACGACGGTGTTCCCCTTCGTGTGGATGCTGTTTTCGGCCTTCAAGCCCAATTCGGAGATCCGCGCACTCAACCAGACGCTCCTCCCGCAGGAGTGGACACTCGACAACTTCCTTAACCTGCAGGACAAGTTCGACTTCATCCGCTTCTTCACGAACTCGCTGGGCATTGCGCTCATTGTGACCGGAGTAACTATATACACCAGTTGCCTGTGCGGCTTCGTGCTCGCTAAGTACCGGTTCCCCGGCCGTAGCGCCATTTTCGGTTTCATCCTTGGCACGATGATGATCCCCTGGGCCGTGACCATCATCCCGCGTTACACCATGTTCGCCGCATGGGGCCTGCGCGACAACTATCTATCGCTGATCCTGCCGGCAGCGATGAGCGGCTTCGGCATTTTCATGATGCGGCAGTCGATGGATGACATACCTGATGCAGTACTCGAGGCGGCGCGCATAGACGGCGCCAGCGAGATCTACATCTTCCACCGCATAGTCCTGCCAATGAGCCGTAACCCGATCTCGGCGCTCGCGATCTTTCAGTTCCTGTGGGCATGGGAGGACTACCTGTGGCCATACCTCATGATTGACAATGAGAAGATGCAGGTTCTCGCGGTCGGCCTTACGACCTTCAACGGACGCTATGGCACCGACTACGGCGGCCTGTTCGCCGCCACTACAATTTCGGTCATCCCCGTTCTCGTGGTTTACCTTATCTTCCAGAAACGCTTCATCGCCGGCGCCGCCGCCGCGGCAGTAAAGGGCTGATTACATGGCTTCCCCTCTTTCCTCCGCTTCAAACGACCCCCGTCCTGCGCCTGCCCCCGTCGGCGCCGTCGTCGCGGGCCCCGACTGGCGGTTCACGGTGCTGACCTCGCGGCTGATCCGCATGGAATACTCCCGCGAAGGCAACTTCGTGGACGCAGCCACCCAGCTGGTGGTCTCCCGCGATCTGGGCCCGGTTCCGGACTTCGAGGTGCGCCGCAGCGAGGACCGCGTCGAGATCATCACCGAGCACCTGCACCTGACGTACCTGCCCGCGCGCGGCTTTTCCCGCTCCGGCCTCAGCGTCACCCTCCGCACCGCCGTCATTGGCGCCCACGGCGGAACCTGGCGCTACGGGGACCGGTGGGACCCGGAAGAGGCCTACCGCACCAACCTGGGCGGCACCGTCCGCACCCTCGACACCGTGGATGGCGCCACCGCGGTGCAGCCCGGTCTGCTGTCAATCACCGGGCACTCGGTCATCGACGACTCCGGCTCACTGCTGGTACAGGAGGACGAATGGGTGCGCCCACGTCCGCACTCCCACGCCGCCAACACCGCAACCGCCCCGGATAAGGACCTGTACTTCTTCGGCTACGGGCAGGACTACCGCTCGGCCCTGCGCGACTTCTTCGCACTGACCGGTCCTACGCCGCTGATCCCGCGCGCGCTGCTGGGCAACTGGTGGAGCCGTTTCCACCGGTACTCCGAGGGGTCCTACCTGGAGTTGATGGACCGCTTCGCCGCCGAACAGCTGCCCTTCTCGGTGGCCGTGATCGATATGGACTGGCACCTGGTGGACATTGATCCCGCCATCGGCAATGGCTGGACCGGCTACACCTGGAACCGCGAACTGTTCCCCGATCCGGAACGCTTCCTGGCGGCCCTGCACGAGCGCGGCATGCAGGTGACGCTCAACCTGCATCCTGCCTCGGGCATACGCCGCCACGAGGACGCCTACGAGCCTGTGGCCCGCGCACTGGGGCTGGATCCCGCCACGGGAGCCGACATCCCCTTCAACATCGGAGACAAGGACTTCACCGCCGCTTACCTGGAGCACGCCCACCACACCCTGGAGACGCAGGGCGTCGACTTCTGGTGGCTGGACTGGCAGCAGGGAGGCGACACCGACATTCCGGGACTGGACCCGCTGTGGATGCTCAACCACGTCCACTACCTCGACTCCGGGCGCGAGCGCAGTGGTCCCGGCCGGACCAGTTATCGGCGTCGTCCCATCACCTTCTCCCGGTTCGCCGACGCCTCCAGTCACCGCACCCCGATCGGCTTCTCCGGAGACACGGTCACATCCTGGGAGTCGCTGCGCTTCCAGCCGGAATTCACCGCCACCTCCGCCAACATCGGCTACTACTGGTGGTCCAACGACATCGGTGGCCACATGCTCGGCGTCAAGGACGATCAAATGACGGCCCGCTGGGTGCAACTGGGCTGCTTCTCCCCCATCAACCGCATGCACTCCACCATGTCGATGTTCAACTCCAAGGAGCCGTGGCGCTACTCGCGCGACGCCCACGCCACCATGAATGCGTACCTGCGGCTGCGACACCGGCTCGTGCCCTACCTGTATACGTGGGCGCGCCGTGCGCACGCCGAGGGCATCGGCCCGGTGCGTCCGCTCTACCACGATTACCCCTGGCGCATGGGGTCCTACGACAACCGCAATGAGTTCCTCTTCGGGGACCTGCTGGTCATGCCGATCACGCGGCCCGCCGACCCGGCCTCGCGCCTGGCTCAGGAGGAGGCGTGGCTGCCCCAGGGCACCTGGTTCGACCTGCCCACCGGACGCCGCTACGACGCCGCTGCCGCCGACGGGCGCATGCTCACTTTCTCCCGTCCCCTGGAGCAGGTGCCCGTCCTGGCGCGCGCCGGGTCCGTAATCGTCGGCGCCGAGGACCTTGGCGAGGCGGCCGGCGACAACCCACGCCATCTCTCCGTGGTGGTCGTGCCGGGAGCCGACGGCGAGTTCGTGCTCGAGGAGGACGACGGCTCACCCGAGCCCGGGCCCGACGGCGTGGTGCGCACCCGCTTCACGCTCACCTGGAACGAGGCGGCCGGCTCGGCCCGCCTGGCAATCATCCAGGACGGTCCGGACGGCGTCGTACCAGACGAGCGGGAGATCGCCGTCCATCTGCTGTCCGCCGGCGGCCAGGCCACGGCCCGCGTGAACGGCACCGACACCCCTGTCAAGGAACGCCCCGCCGACGGCTTCACCCTCGGCGGCGGCCTGGACGTCTCCCTGGGCACGGTGCGCCCGGCCGACGGCGTCGTGCTCGAGCTGTCGGGCGTGAGCACTAAGCCGCCGTCGCTGGCAGACGAGGTCTTCCGGATCCTTGAACCCGCCCAGATGTCCTACCCGGCCAAGGACCGGGCCTGGGGCGTGGTCTCCTCCGGGGCCACCGGCGGCACACTCATCGGCGGCCTGCGAGCAGCCGGCTTGTCTGAGCAGCTGTTGGCCGCCATTAGCGAGGTCGCCTGACCCCGCACCCGCGGGAGCCGTTGCTCCGCCGAGGTCGGCATGTCGACCGACCTCGGCGGATCAGGCAGGACCCGGCGAGGCGGTCGAACCGTGGTCAATCAGGCGCGGCTCGACCAGCATTACACCGGATACTGAATCATCGGTCAGGTAATGCAATAGCAGGTCCCCGGCCATACGCCCGAGCGCCGGCCGGTCCACCCCCACCTCGGTTACCAAGTCCCCGGCCGGGGTGCGGGCCGCGGTCAAGCCGACCGACACGAGGGACAGATCGTTTGGAAGAGACAGGCCGCGCGCCCACGCCGCCGCAATCACGCCTTCGAGCGCACTGGCGTTGTTGGAGACCACGGCTGTGCATCCCCCCGGCAGCCCGTCTGGTCCGAGTACATGCGCGCCGGCAATGACGTTGTCGGGACAAGAACGGAACACGGCCTCAACCCCATGCCTACGGGCGGCCTGACGTACAGCCTGACTCTGAGCCGCATAGGCGTGAGACCGATCGGCATGCACGTCGCGCATGAGGAACAGGATGCGGCGGTGGCCGAGCTCCACCAGGTGGTGCACACCCAGATCCGCCATCCGCTCGAAGTCGGCGTCCACCCCCGGCGCGCCGTCGGCACGGTTCGACGTACCAATCAGCACGGTTGGCACGCCCTCCCCCAGCAGATACTCCTCACGTTCGTCGTCAATGGCTACGTCCATGAGGACGGCGGCCTCCAGCGCCCGGGAGCGAACCAGGGCCTCCAGCGCGTCCATCGGTCCCGAACGCCGTCCCACGGGAACGAAAACCTGCATTCCCTGCGGCTCCACGCCCTGGCGCAGACCCTCGACATACTCCAGATCGTTGACATCAATGCCGGAGCGCTGCATGCGAAACAGCACCCCGACCGTGCGCACCGAGCGAGCCGCCAGCACGGAGGCATGCCGGTTGGGCCGATAACCCAACTCGTCGATGGCGCGCTGCACTCGCTCCCGCGTGGCCCGGGTGGTGGGTCGCTGTCCCGTCAGGACATAGGTGACGGTTGACGGGGAGACTCCGGCCAGGCGTGCGACCTCGGCACGGGTGGCCATGCGTTCTCCTTCCGGGGCCTGATGGGGCCGCCCGCCCTGCCTCAACTCATGCGGCTAGCCACACGGCGGCGTTCGCGGGAACTGTGATGGCGTCGAGGCGTCCGCCTGTCTGCCCGCTCCAAGACTGCACCAGCACCGTACCCGTCAACGGCAGTACGGCCTCCCCGTCCCCCATATTGATAGCAACAGTGACCTCACCGTTGCGGAAGGCAAGCACCTGCTCGGGCAGATCCTGCACCCATTCGACCTCGCCCCGCCCCAACTGCCATTCGCGCCTGGCCGCGATGGCGCGCCGGTACATGGACAGGGTGGAGTCGGGGTCGGACTCCTGTACGGCAGGGGCGTAGACACCCCAGCCATCGGGCTGCGGCAGCCAGGTCCGCCCGGTGGTGTTGAAGCCGTAGGCGGGTCCAGTGGCAGCCCAGGGCAGGGGAACGCGGCAGCCGTCGCGCCCGCGCGTGCGCTTGTCGGTGCGCAGCCAGGCCGGGTCCTGGCGGCAGGCGTCGTCCATGGTGGTGTGCTCAGGCAGGCCCAGCTCCTCCCCCTGGAACATGTACATGCTGCCGGGCAGACCGAGGGCGAACAGGGTGGCGGCGCGGGCCTTGCGCAGCCCCAGGGCGGTGTCAGGCTGCGGATCCTCGGCGCCGATGCCGTCGTCCGGCTCGGCGCCGGGAGCAAACCCAAAACGGGTGGCGTGACGGACGACGTCGTGGTTGGACAGCACCCAGGTGGTTGGCGCGCCCACGGCGGCGTTGGCTGCCCTTGAGGTGTCGATGACTCTGCGCAGGTCGGGGGCACGCCAGGGGGACTTGAGGTACTCGAAGTTGAAGGCCTGACTCATCTCGTCCTCGCGGACGTACTTGGCCATCTGCTCGGGCGGATCCACCCAGGCCTCGGCCACCAGCAGGATGTCGGGGCGGATGCCGCTGAGCACGCTGCGCCAGTCGCGATAGATGTCGTGTACGCCGGGCTGGTCGAACATGGGGCCGTTGTCGGCGGTCTTGGGCCGCTCGTCGTCGACGGCGGTGCCGCGCCAGCGGTCCTCCCCCAGAGCGTCGTCGGGCAGACCGGGAGCCTTGACCAGGCCGTGGGCGACGTCCACACGGAAGCCGTCCACCCCGCGCCCAGCCCAGAAGCGCAGGAATTCGCGGAACATCTCGTGTACGTCGGGGTGGTCCCAGTTGAAGTCGGGCTGCTCGGCGGCGAACAGGTGCAAGTACCACCAGTCGCGGTCCTCCTCCCGGCCGGTAAGCGGCTCGACCCGAGTCCACGCCGGGCCGCCGAACAGACTGCCCCAGTTGTTGGGCGGCCCGTCCGGGCTGTGGCGGAAGATGTAACGTTCGCGCTCCGGCGAGCCGGGTCCCGCCTGCAGCGCGGCACGGAACCAGGCGTGCTGGTCGGAGGAGTGGTTGGGCACCAGGTCGATCACAACCCTGATGCCGACGGCTCGGGCGGCGGCCACCATTTCGTCGAAGTCCGCCAGTGTCCCGTACTCGGGGGCCACGTCGAAGTAGTCGGCCACGTCGTAGCCGGCGTCGACCTGCGGAGATGGGTAGAAGGGCGACAGCCAGATGGCATCAACCCCCAGAGCGGCCAGGTGGTCCATGTGTGAGGTGATTCCGGGCAGGTCACCGAGGCCGTCGCCGTCGGAGTCGGCGAAGGAACGGGGATAGATCTGGTAGATGACGGCGTCGCGCCACCAGGCTTCCTGGTCGTTGCGCACGGTCACGAGCGGAGCAAGCGAGGTCATGAGGTCTTGTGTGTCCTGGAGCGGGATCGGAGCCCGGGCGGTGGAGGAGCGGTCGCCCGGACACGGAATGAG
>NZ_QMIN01000043.1:0-30454 GCF_003287795.1 Actinomyces sp. Z5 | reverse complement strand
CGGGTGCGCGCCCTCCTACAGCGCGCACCCGGACCGCATGGGTCACTGCTTCAGGCCGCCCGCGGCCAGGCCGGCAACGATACGGCGCTGGAAAAGCAGCACCATGATCACCAACGGCAGTGTCATCACCACGCCCGCAGCCATCTGTGAGCCGAAGGGCGTGTTGAACTGGGAGGCGCCGGTGAACTTCGACAGCAGTACGGTGGCCGGCTGCATGGTCGGGTCATTGATCATCGTGACGGCCACCAGGAACTCATTCCAGGCGCCGATGAAGATGATGATCGCGGTGGTGAAGATTCCGGGCGCGGCGATCGGCAGAATTACCTTGCGGAACGCCTGCCCGGGCGTGCAGCCGTCAACCATGGCGGACTGCTCCAACTCCTGAGGCATCTGGCGGAAGAAACTGGTCAGGTTCCACACGGCCAGCGGCAGTGAGAACGACAGGTCCGGGATGATCATAGCCTGATAGGTGTTGATCCAGCCCCAGGCTGAGAAGTTCTTCAGCAGCGGCACGATGATGGCCACGAGCGGGAACATGGAGGTCGCCAGCACCACCAGCAGCAGCACGCTCTTGCCGCGGAAGTCCAGCCGGGCGAGCGCGTAGGAGGCGAAGGTGGCAATTGCCAGGGCAACCACGGTCACCACCACGGAGACGATGAGCGAGTTGATCAGCCCTTGCCCGAAGTTGTTCTTGGCGGAGAACACCGCCTGATAGTTCTCGAAGGATACGTGCCTGGGCCACCAGGTGTTCTCGAAGATCTCCGTGTCAGGCCGCAGGGAGGACACCAACATCCAGTAGAACGGGGCGAGACAGTAGATGACGATGAGGACGATGCCGAAGGTGGACAGTGCGCCGGCCCAGTCGAACTTCTTCCGGGGACGCTCGATCACCGGCGCCGAAGCGGCTGCTGTACTCATGACGCGCTCCTCTCACTGGTCTCGATAATGGGGTTCGCATGCGTTGCGTCGGCCGCCGCTCGCCGCCGTCGCGGCAGGAAGACCGTGGCGGGAAGCTTGCGGCCCCGTCTGCCGCCACGGCGCGGGGTACTGGCACCCAGGTCGGCGTGGGTGATGCGCGTGAACGCGAAGGCGAAGATGAACACGTACAGGAACAGGATGAGCGCGTAGGCGGCCGCCGAGCCATAACGCAGGTTGGAGGCCTCGTCCTGCACGAGCATCGAAATCGTCTCGACTGAGCTCTTGCGCGGGCCGATCAGGATGTAGGGCAGATCGAACATCCGCAACGCATCCAGGGCACGGAACAAAACTGCCACCACCAGCGCCGGCTTCACCAGTGGCAGGGTGATACGAGTGAAACGCTTCCAAGCATTCGCCCCATCGATCTTGGCGGCCTCATAGACCTCATCCGGGATCACCTGAAGCCCGGCAAGCGTGAGCAGCCCGATATAGGGTGCGGTCTTCCACACGTCGGCGATGATGATGGTCAGCTTCGCTGACGCATTACCCGATGCCCACATGATGTGCTGTCCCAGGATGGCGTTGGCCACACCGTTCTGATTGAAGATCCAGCTCCACAGGATGGCGGACACGGCAGTGGGGATCGCCCACGGGACCAGGATCGCCGCGCGGACGAAGCCGCGTCCACGCATGGCCCGGTGCATGATCAGCGCCATTGCCACACCGAGGATAGTTTCCAGGACGACGGTGACGACGCCGAACAGCGTGGTGTTCCAGGCGGCAGTCCAGAAGTGGGATCCGGCGTCGCTGAAAATGGCGGTGTAGTTGTCCAGTCCTACGAAGGGCTCGACGTCGGAAACAAACCCGGTTTCCGGGTCGAGTCCGGCCTTGCCGTACAAGGACTGCTGTAGCGACTGGATGACGGGAATGATGATGACGATCGTCAGTACGATCATCGTCGGGGTGATTAGCAGCCACGCCAGACGTGACTGCGCCCGACTGGCCTTCGACCGGCGATTCACATCCGGCACTTGAATATTGGTGCTCATGGCAGGCTCATGTCTTTGACTCATCTGGTTCACTGTTAGGGCAACCGGTTGCGCGGCCGCGCCGCGAGCAGGCGCAAGACGCCCGGCGTGTGGGGCGGGTACGTTTCCCGCCCCACCACGGGTTGGACGGCGCGCACTTCAACCGACGTCAGCCCCGCCGGGGCCTTGTTGCGCGTCAGGACAGGGCGTTCAGCGAGCTCTCGAGAGTGGCGATGGCGTCTTCGGCCGTGGTCTGCTGCTGAATGGCCGGGTAGATGGCGTCCTGGATAGCGGCGGTCACATCACCGTAGGAGACTGCCTTCGGACGCCCCTTCGCCGAGTCGAGCGACTCGCGCAGCGTCGGCAGGTAGGGGAACTGCTCAAGCATCTCGGAATCCTCGTACAGGGATCCGATGACAGGCGCGAGGGTCTGCGTCTCAAGCGCGTACTTCTCAGACTCCTGGCTCGTCCACCACTGGACGAACTTCAGCGCCGTGGCCTTGTTCTTCGAATAGGCGGAGATTCCGCAGTTGTGCCCGCCCAGGGTGGGGACGAAGTCGTTGCCGTCGATGCTGGGCAGGGCGGCGACGCCGAACTTCTCCTCCCCGAGGGCCGCCATGTTGTTGGCGTACTGGTAGGGCCACTGCCGGTAGAAGAGCAGGTTGCCGGCCTCGAAGGCGTTGCGCCCGTCCTCCTCCTTCCACTCCAGGGAATCGGTGGGAATGTAACCGTCCTTGAACCCGTCGATCAAGGTTTGCAGTCCGGCGATCGCCTCCGGAGAGTTGATGGTGACGTTGCCCTCATCGTCGTAGAAGGATCCGCCGGCGGTGTTGATGAACTCGCTGGCACAGCAGGTCAGGCCCTCGTACTTGGCGAACTGGCCGCCGAACCCGCCAATGTCCTCGTGCCCCGGCAGAGCCCGCACGGCGTCGATGGCGGACTTGACCTCATCCCAGGTGGTGGGGACCTCGACGCCGGCCTCCTGGAGGAAGTCCTTGCGATAGAACATGATCGACGAGTCCGTCGCGAACGGCATCCCGTACAACGTGCCCATGTACAGGCCGGTCTCCCACACCGATTCGATGATGTCGTCGTTCTTAAGCTCATCCGTGGGCAACGGCACGACCCACTGGTTGGCCGCGAACTCGGCCACCCATACATTGTCGATGGAGATCACGTCGTACGCATCGGACTGCGTCTGGGCGTTGTTGATGAGGGACTGCCGCTGTTGGTCGGCCTCGGCGGACAACTCGATCAGCGTGACCTTCTCATCGGGGTAGAGCTCGTTCCACTCGTCGATGCGCTCTTGCACCTTGCCATCAGAGTTGTCCTTGCCCTGCACCCAGGTGATCGGTCCCGTGCCGGTGAAGTCGGCCGTTGACGCGGCGGATGCGCTCGTGCCTGAACTGTTGGATCCGCCGCCGGAACAGGCGGCCGCGGCGGACAGGGCCGCGACCACAGCTGACCCCTGGATGAAACGACGACGGGGTAAACGAGATGCCATGTGCTTTTCCTCCTTGAAACACCACGCGCGGGCTCGCTCACTCGGTTGGACGAACACACGCCGTCGACGCGCGTCGACTGTATGGCGAGATCAATGTAGCCCAGCCAGCACCTCGACGGAATACAGCCCGCAACCGACAGGATTCGTCGTTACGAGATCGTGATCCAACGGGATGGTCGACTCCTGTGCACCAGGGGTGCCCAATACCTCTCCGCACTGGTTTCGCAGCGCACCCGCACGTTTGGCAAAATTTGTTGCGCGGCACGCCCTTCCCGGCTTCGGGCCCTTCCCCACTTGGCGTGCCGCGAGGAGAGATTCGAGGTAATGAGCAACACCCCCACGCACGGCGAACAGATGAACGCGCAGCCGGACTCGCAGGGGATCTCCGGCACCGTCGAGGGCATGACCTTCCGCCCCGACCGGCGGTTCTGGGTCGTGTACATCTGCCTGATGATGGTCCAGTTCCTCACCGCGATGTACCACACGGTGATCGCCACCGCACTGCCGACCGTCATTGGCGACCTGGGCGGCGTGGCACACATGTCCTGGGCAATCACCGCCTACACGCTCGGCCAGACGCTGGCCATGCCGATCAACGGCAAGCTCGGCGACCTCGTGGGCCGCAAGCGGCTCTACCTGCTGGCCATTGCGCTGTTCGTCGGGGGCTCGGCCCTGTGCGGCCTGGCGACCGACATGTTTGCCTTCACCGTCTTCCGTTTCGTACAGGGCCTGGGTGGTGGTGGCCTGATGATCTGCTCTCAGGCCATCACCGGCGACATCATCCCGCCACGTGTACGCGGCACCTACATGGCGCCCATGGGCGCCATGTTCGGCATTGCCGCCATTCTCGGCCCGCTTCTGGGCGGATGGCTGTCGGACTGGCTCGGTTGGCGCTGGATCTTCTGGTTCTTCCTGCCTTTCGGCCTGTTCGCCTGGGTGGCGGTAGCCATCGCGCTGCGCATGCCGCGGCGCTCCAGCAGCTTCAGCGTCGACTGGGCCGGGCTGGCACTGACCAGCATCGGCGCCGCGGGGATCGTTCTCATCGCCACCTGGGGCGGGACCACCTACGCCTGGAGCAGCCCGGTAATGCTGGGGCTCATCTGCGTCACCGTGGCCGCCTGGGCCGCCGTCGTCCCGGTGGAGAGGCGCGCCGCAGACCCGATCCTGCCGCTGCAGGTACTGACCGATCACACCTTCATCATCGCCACCGTCGTCTCGGTGCTCATGGCCGCCTGCATGTTCGGCATGAACGGGTACCTGCCGACCTACCTGCAGATGGTCCACGGCGTCTCCGCCACCATGTCCGGTCTGCTGCTGGTGCCGGGCAGCGTCGGAATGTTCGCCGGGTCGCTGTTGTCAGGCACTCTGGTCACCCGCACTGGCCGCTACAAGCCCTTCCCGATCGTGGGCTCGCTGGTGGCCGCGACCGGCATGGCCATGCTGGGTCTGCTGCCCGCCGACGCCCCCGTGGCCTGGACCGGCGTGGCCGTATTCGTCCTGGAAATCGGCATTGGGATGTTCCTGCAACTCAGCGTCCTCGTCATCCAGAACGCGCTACCCGCCAGCATGCTCGGCACCGCCACCTCCACCAACAACTTCTTCCGGGAGATCGGGGTGTCGATCGGCAACACGGTCGTTGGCGTGCTGTTCACCGGCCGCCTGACCGCGTCCCTGCTCTCCCTCGGCTTCGACTCGCGTGAGGCCGCTTCAATCACTCCGGCCATCGCTCGGAGTTTGAACGCCACCACGGGCGCCGCAGTGGTGGACGCCTACCACCATGCGCTGGCTCCCGTGCTGCTGTCGCTGGCCCCGGTGCTGCTGGTGGCGGCAGCAGTCGCGGGCCTGTTCAAGCCGATCCCGCTGTCGACCAAAACCGGCCTGGAGCAGCTTGAGGAGGAGCTCGCCGAGAACGGGCCCGCCGACGCCTATCACACCGACCGCACGGACGGTTAGGCTTGGCCTGACACCGCCGTCCCACCCGACCTGCATGCACTTCTACGGAGACAATCAGCCATGACCGCCAACACCACCAGCGAGGTCGCGCAGAACCTGAACACCTCCGCTACCGCCCCCGACGCCGACCGCTCCTATGACCCGCGCCTGGCCGAGCTGGCCCGCCGAGCCGCCGCCGAGGGCACCGTCCTGCTCACCAACGACGGCGTGCTGCCGCTGTCCCCCACGGAGCCGGTCGCGGTCTTCGGCCGCGTGCAGATCGACTGGTTCGCCGTCGGCTACGGCTCCGGCGGTGACGTCAACGCCGTGTACACCACCAACCTGCTCGGCAGCCTGGTGGAGCAGGGCGTCAGCGTCGACGCCGAGTTGGCCTCCACCTACCGGCAGTGGTGCAACGCGCAGGAGCCGCCCACCGAGGAGTGGGGTAACTGGCCGCGCTTCTACCCGGAGATGGAGGTGTCCGAGGAGCTGGTCGCCGCGGCCGCCTCCCGGGCCCGCACCGCCGTCGTCGTCATTGGTAGAGCGGCTGGGGAGGACCGGGAGAATGTGCTGGAGCCCGGCGGCTACTACCTAACCGATATCGAACATACCCTGCTGGAGCAGGTCACCGGGCACTTCGAAAGCACGGTGGTGATCATCAACTCCGGCAACGTCATGGACCTGTCCTGGGCCGAGGAGTTGGGCGTATCAGCCCTGCTGCTGGCCTGGCCCGGCGGCATGGAGGGCGGCCGGGCAGTGGCCGACGTGCTCACCGGTCTCACCGAGCCGGGTGGGCGCCTGACCGACACGATTGCCCGCGCCTACGCGGACTACCCGTCGGCCGCGAACTTCGGAGGCCAGGAGTTCAACAACTACGTCGAGGACGTGTTCGTCGGCTACCGCTACTTCGAGACCTTCGCGCCCGAGAAGGTGCTGTTCCCCTTCGGGCACGGCCTGGGCTACACCTCCTTCGACCTGAGCCAGGCGCGTCTGGACTCCGTCTCCGTCGACGCCGACATCACCGCGCGGGTGCGGGTCGCCAACACCGGGCCGCGGCCGGGAGCCACGGTGGTGCAGGTCTACCGGGGTGGGCCCGCCGACGCCGCCCTGCCGCGCCCGGCCCGGGAACTGGTCGCCTTCACCCGCACCGGCGTGATCGCCCCTGGCGAGACCCAAGAAGTGATGGTTTCCTTCCCGCGGGAGCGTCTGGCTTCCTTCGACGACGACGGTCGCGCCGGTCACGCCCACGCCTGGGTGATCGAGTCCGGCACCTACCCGGTGCACGTGGGGACCTCGGTGCGGCAGACCGTCGAAGCCGGCGCCGTCGTCGTGGAGAACACCGAGGTGATCGAGCAGCTTCAGGAGGCGCTCGCCCCCTCCCCCGACGTTCCCTTCGATCGCATGACGGTGACGCGTGACGCGGAGGGCCGGGTGCAGGCCGGCTGGGAGGCCGTCCCCACGGCCACCGTCGACCTGCGTGAGCGCATCCTGGCGCACCTGCCACAGGCCATTGAACCGACGGGCGACGTCGGCATCCGGTTCAGCGATGTGGTCGCCGGGCACGCCACCATGGAGGCCTTCGTCGCCCAGCTGGGCGTGGAGGACCTCGCACAACTGGCCTACGGGGATGTGGAGATGAATTCTCCGCTGGGTGCGCCGGGCAACGCCGGTGCCTTCGGCGGGCTGACCGAGCGCCTGCGCGAGCTGGGCGTCCCGCCGGTGATCACCACCGACGGACCCTCCGGGATTCGCGTGTCCGCCTACGCCAGCCTGCTGCCCTGCGGCACCGCCCTGGCCTCCACCTGGGACACGCCGCTGCTGGAGGAGTTGGCCGCCCTGCACGGGCAGGAGATGCTCCGCAAGGGCTCGGACGTGCTGCTGGCGCCGGGCATGAACATTCACCGCGACCCGCTGTGTGGACGCAACTTCGAGTACTACTCGGAGGACCCGCTGCTGACCGGGCTGGCGGCGGCCGCCGTCGTACGCGGCATCCAGTCGCAGGGCGTATCCGCATGCCCCAAGCACTTCGCCTGCAACAACCAGGAGACCAACCGCATCTACAACGACTCGCGCGTATCTGCACGGGCTCTGCGGGAGATCTACCTGCGCGGCTTCCGCATCTGCGTGCAGGAGGCGGACCCGCACAACATCATGACCAGCTACAACAAGGTCAACGGCCAGTGGGCCCACTACAACTACGACCTGGTCACCACCATCCTGCGCGGCGAGTGGGGTTACCGGGGCAATGTGATGACCGACTGGTGGATGCGCTATGCGCCCGACCCGAACTTCCCGCAACTTAAGGACTCCGCCACGCGGGTGCGCGCGGGTGTGGACGTGCTCATGCCCGGCGGCGAGACCTGGTCCTCCACCCGTGCCGAGGGACATGACGACGCCGTACTGGCCGGCTACTCACCGGATGACACCGGCGGCGAGCGCCTCACCCTGGGCGAGCTGCAGCAAACGGCATTGCACGTGCTGCGCATGGCGGCCACCACGCCCGCCGCCCGATCGGGAAAGTGTCCAAATCGATGACAAACGGGGCCGGTCGCCTCCGCGACCTCGAATAAAACGTTGGAATCATGCGGGTCTCGCACCGGCCATAGCGGGTACCCGCGGCGTTTGTCAGCGATTTTGACACTCCGCCCCAACACACGCCGGGACCAGCGCGACAACCGCCCCTCCTCAACCCGACACCCACAAGCCGGAAGAATCGCCAATCCCTCTGGGCTACTGCGCTTTCTGAGTCATTGCGCCTGCGCGCGGGCGGCGCGGCAACAGCAGCCCGCGGCGGCGCGCAACCAGCATCAGCCCCAGGCCCGCTGCGGTGCACACCACTACGGCCACCAGGGAGCCCTCGATTCCCATGTCACCGCCGGTCAGTAACTCGGGGCCGGTAAAGCGTGCCTCGAACAGCCCGCGCCCCGTACCAGTGCCGGAGATGTCGGAGCCGAAAATGCCGCCCTGGACGAAGTTCCATGCGGTGTGCGTCCCGAAGGCCAGCCAGAGCCGACGCGTCACCAGGTAGCAGGCACCCAGCAAGACGCCAGCCTCCAGCATGATCGCCACGGCGCCGAATATGCTCGCCTCCGGATTGGTGATATGCACGGCCCCGAACAGGACCGCGGTCAGTCCCAGCGCCCAACCGGTGCCGAGCCATTGTTCCAGCAGTCGCAGCAGCAGGCCCCGGAACAGGATCTCCTCCGCGAAGCCTGCGGCTAGACCGGTGCCAATGCCGATGAGTACGCCCTCGTCCCACCCAACACTCGTCACCCGGTAACAGCCGCACACGGCGAGCACTGCAACTACGACCGTTATCAGTAGTGTTCCCAACCCCAGGCCGACGGCGTACTCGCGTATCTTTCCGGGTCCCGCGAGCTCGGTGACGGTCACGCCACGAATCCAGCGCATGAATACCCAATAGCCGCCCACCGCCACCAGGGCGGATACGCAAGCACCAATAGCGAAGCTCAACGGCTGACTGTAGATGTCATCCATCCGGCTACCCGTGCCCTGGGTGCCTGTCACAGTCGCGGCGATGCCCGTACCCAATAGCACCGTCGACTGCGCCACCGCGAAAACACCCACACCGGCAAGCAACTGCCAACCCCAGCGACGGGATGCCGCCGGCGCGGAGCGTGCCAGCGGCACAGCAGGCGGGAGTAACCGGTCCAGCTTCCGGCCCACGCCGCTCAGAACGGTCCGGGGCGGCACCACAGCACCGGGGAAATCGATGGGCGCGGTAGGCATGTGGTCTCCTCCGGTTCTTCGGGCATTTGCCTGCTGGCGGATGCGGGGGCGCAGCTCGATCCCCGACGCGACCTAACGTACCCGTTGACGCGCACCCGAAGGAAAGGCGCAATACCCGGGCCGCCGTCCGAACCATATCGACCGACCTCGGTGGTAACAACGACCGACCTCGGCGCATAGGGGATCGATGAGCCCCACACGCCTTAGCCGTCGGCGCGCCCGATCCGCAGCACCTGTCCGTCGGGGGCGGTGACGGTAGCGGTCGGAGTCGGCTCCAGGCGCAGTTCGACGGCGAGCCGCTGCCCGTCGGGGCCGACCGTGTCGTAGCTGTAGGCGCGGTTGTCGAGGTTCCGGGTCACCGTGGTGGCGGTGGTCAGCCACGGGTTGCGGCGGCGCAGGGCGATCAGGTCCTGGTGCAGGCGCAGCATCGGCGCTCCCAGGGGCGAGAGCTGCTCGGGGCCGGCGGGGAAGGCGGGCCGCACCTCGTCGTCGCCGCCGAGTCGTTCGGTCTTGGTTCCACGGAAGGCCTGCTCGTCCCCGTAGTAGATCGACGGAATCCCCCCGACGGTGAACAGGATCGCCGCGGCCAGGGACGCCTTGGCATCACCGATCTTGCTGGCGATGCGGGTGACGTCGTGGTTGCCGATGAAGGTCAGGGGCGTGAAGGCGGGCAGCAGCTCGTTGTGCCGCTTGAGGCACCAGTCGAGCTCGAAGAAGTTCTCATCCAGCAGTGAGCTCCAAATTGCCTTCCACAACTCGTACTGGGTCACCGAGTCCATGCCGGAGCGGGTCACGATGTCCGCATAGTCGCCGTGGATCACCTCGCCCATGAACCAGGACTCGGGGAACTCCTCGCGCACGCGCGGCAGCACCCGCGTCCAGAACTCCGGGGGGACGGCGTAGGCGGCATCCAGGCGCCAGGCCATGGCCCCGCGGCGCAGCCAGTGGCGCATCACGTCGGCCACCAGCTCGACGACGGCGTCGGAGTCGTGGTTGAGAGCCGCCAGGCCCCGGTGCCCCTCGAAGTCCTGGTGGGTCACGCCGGCATCGGTGTGCTCCAGGCGGAACAGCTCCTGCGCCCGCTCGTCCCCGGCCATCGCTGCGCGGAAACTCGGGTGAGCGGTGCCGACGTGGTTGAACACGCCGTCGAGCATCACGTTGATGCCGCGTCGGCGGCAGGCGGCGATCAGCCGGTCGAAGGCGGCGTCATCCCCCAGGCGCGGGTCGATGGAGTAGAAGTCGACCGTGTCATAGCCGTGGGTCTCCGACGTGAAGATCGGCCCCAGCGCCAACCCGTTGGCGCCCAGGGCGATCAGATAGTCCAGCCACGGTTCCAGGGCGTCCAGCCGGGGGGTGAGCACCCGCTCGGCCTCGGTGGGGCGAATCGGCGCACCGGTGAAGCCCAGCGGGTAGACGTGCCACCAGATGCAGGAATCACTCCAAGAGGACACGGGAACTCCTTCGCTGAGTCGGTGCGGCTTCGCTGAGCGGGGTCACGGACGAGCACTGGGCCACGCGCGTGGCCCGGGCTCGCGGTGCGCCCTGCTTCCGCTAACTTCGGATAGGCGTGGTCAACATAACATCGTCGGCGCTCGTCGTGGGCGGCGCCGCACGGGTGTGTGCAAACGTGCGGCGCCGATCCGACTCTCAGAGCTTCTCGACCGGCGCCAGGCGCAGCATGAGGCGCTTGGTGGCCGGGGCGCCGTCGATCGTGAACTCCACGCGGGCGACGGTGGAGCGGCCCGTACCCTCGATGGCGATCACACTGCCCTCCCCGTAGGTCTTGTGCCGGACCCGGTCGCCGGTCTTGAGCCCGGCCACCGCCTCGGGCAGGGCGGACTGCGCGGACTCGGCCTCGGATTGCGCCGTGCCCAGGCGCACCGGCTTGCCGCGCGCCGCCAGGCGCTTGGCGCGACGCGCCTCGGCCCGGTCCTTAGGAGTCTCGACCCGGCCCAGTTTCCCGGTGCGGGTGCGCCGCCCGGAGCCGATGGCGGGGGCGAAGTCGCCGTCGTCGTCGGGGGTCGCCTCACTGCGGCGCCCGTAGCCGCGGCGCGCGCCGAAGCCGCCCTCGTCCCAGGAGGCGCCCCAGCCGGTGCCGCCGCCGCGCAGCGCGTCCATGGAGGAGGCAATGCGCTTCCACTCGATCGTGTCTTCGGGGACGTCGTCGAGGAAGCGGGAGGGGGGCATGGCGGTGGCGGTGCCCCAGGCGGAGCGCACGGCGGCGCGGGTAAGGTACAGGCGCTCGCGGGCGCGCGTGACGGCCACGTAGGCCAGGCGGCGTTCCTCGGCCAGCTCGGTCTCCTCGGCCAGCGAGCGCGCGTGCGGGAAGGTGCCGTCCTCCAGCCCGGTGACGAACACGACCGGGAACTCCAGCCCCTTGGCGGTGTGCACCGTCATCAGGGTGACCTGCCCCTGCTCGCGGGCCTGGACCTCGGCCTGTTCCCGGTTCTCGGCCTGGTCGGCGACGTCGGCACTGGGGGGCAGCTGGTCGGAGTCGGCCACCAGCGAGACCCGCTCGAGGAAGTCGGCAAGCGTCCCGTCGGGGTTGGCGGCTTGGAAGTCGGAGGCGACGGCGTGCAACTCGGCCAGGTTCTCCACCCGGCTGGCGTCCTGCGGGTCGTCGCTGGCGCGCAGTTCCGCCAGGTAGCCGGAGGCGTCCAGGGCGGCGTCGAGGATGTCGGCCACGCCGTCGCCGGCGTCGCGCGAGTGCCGCAGGGAGGTGAGCAGCTCATGGAAGCCCGTCACCTGCCGGGTGGCGCGCGTCGTCAGCCCGACGACGGCGGGCGGCTCCGCGCCCTCGTCCTCCCCAGGGCGCGGGGCGCCGGCGGCGTCGGCCACGGCGGTGCCGAAGGAGACGGCGTAGCGGGCGGCATGCTCGGCCAGGGCGGCCTCGGCCTTGTCCCCCAGGCCCCGCTTGGGGACGTTCAGGACGCGGCGGATGGAGACGTCGTCGTCGGGGTTGTCGACGGCGCGCAGGTAGGCGATGGCGTCCTTGACCTCGCGGCGCTCGTAGAAGCGGGTGCCGCCAACCACCTTGTAGGGCTGGCCGGAGCGGACGAAGGCCTCCTCCAGCGCCCGGGACTGGGCGTTGGTGCGGTAGAAGATGGCGACGTCTCGCGGGCGAATGCCGCACTCGTCGGCGAGCCGGTCGATCTCGGAGCTGATCCAGCGGGCCTCGTCGTGCTCGGAGTCGGCCACGTAGCCGATGATCTTGGGGCCGTCGCCGGAGGCGGTCCACAGGTTCTTCTCCCGGCGCCCGGTGTTGCGGGCGATCACCGCGTTGGCGGCGGACAGGATGTTCTGGGTGGAGCGGTAGTTCTGCTCCAGCAGGATCGTGCGCGCGCTGGGGTAGTCCTGCTCGAACTCCTCAATGTTGCGGATGGTGGCCCCGCGGAAGGCGTAGATGGACTGGTCCGAGTCGCCCACCACGGTCAGCTCGCCCGGTGGGACGGGCGAGTCGGCACCGGAGGTGCCGGGCCCGCCCACCAGTTCGCGCACGAGCACGTACTGGGCGTGGTTGGTGTCCTGGTACTCGTCGACGAGCACGTGCCGGAAGCGGCGCCGGTACATCTCCGCCACCGCCGGCTTGGCCTGCAGCAGCTGCACGGTGCGCATGATCAGATCGTCGAAGTCCAGGGCGTTGGCGGCCGCCAACCGCCGCACATACGCGCTGTACACCTCGGTCAGGTGCCGCTCGAAGGGGTTGGAGGTCACGGCGTGCTCGGCGAACTCCGCCGGGGTGATCAGCTCGTTCTTCAGATCCGAGATGCGGGCGGCGAAGGTCTTGGGGGTGAAGCGCTTGGGGTCGATGCCGAGTTCACGCACGATCAGGGTGATCAGGCGGGTGGAGTCGGCGGCGTCGTAGATGGAGAAGGTGGAGCGCAGCCCGGCGGCGTCGTGCTCGCGGCGCAGGATGCGCACGCATGCGGAGTGGAAGGTGGACACCCACATGCGCTCCCCCGCGGGGCCCACCAGGCCGGCCACGCGCTCGCGCATCTCTGCGGCGGCCTTGTTGGTGAAGGTGATGGCGAGGATCTCGCCGGGGCGGGCGCGGCCGGTGGCCAGCAGGTAGGCGATGCGGTGGGTCAGTACTCGGGTCTTGCCGCTGCCCGCGCCGGCGATGATCAGCAGCGGCGAGCCCGCGTGGGTGACGGCCTGCTCCTGGGCGGGGTTGAGTCCGGCGAGCAGCTCGGCGGGGTCCGTGACGGTAATGCCGTAGCGGGGCAGGGCGCCGGGGCCGCCCGCCGCACCCGCGACGCTGCCGTTCACGCCGGCGCGGGCGCGCGCCGCCGCGGCGTTGGCCTGGGCACGGGCGACAAGAGCCGAGACCTCTGCCTGACGCTCCTCCCAGGTGGGGGCGACCGCGGCCTCATCGGCGGCCGAGGGGGCGGAGGTCTCCTCGTCGGGGCCGTAAGCAGCCAGATCCTCCTCGGCGGGAGGCTCGACGTCGGCCCACGAGTCGTCGTCCCAGGCGGCACCAGCCGGGTCGAGCGAGGGCAGGGCGGCCTCCGGCGGAGGCGTGGCCTCGGAGCCGGAACCGGGCATGGGCAGTGCGCCGAAGAGGGCGTTCATCGCGTCGTTCATCTCGGGGCCAAGCCTAGACGGTTTGCTGCCCTGCCCCGGCTGCTGTCCGTGGTAACCGTGCCGACAGCCTTGAAACTGTCCAAGATCGGCACGAACGCCGCCGCCTGTAGCCGCCACACCCGACAAAACCGCAGAATACCAACGATCTGCTAGGTGCCACTCGCCGTCTCAGACTCCGTTATGCCGATCTCGGACATTTCCTACCGCCGTCCGTTGCCGGGTCAGTTCACCGCGCCGGGGTTCACTGCCCGCGCCTCCCAGGGACCGATGGTGAGGCCATCTGCTACGCCACTTCGGGGTTAACAACGCCTGTTAACGGTCTGCTGAAGGGCTCCGAGGTATACAGCAGAGCGTTAAGTAGCGTTGTTAACGCCCAACCGGCGTAGCTGACAGCCTCTTCCTTTCTTCGGGTAAGGAGGGATAGCGGGCCAACGTGCGGGTGGGATGCTGAGCTGTCTGCCCGCGGGCGTGCTGGCAGCAACCGACTTGCCGTCGGCCCGCATATCGCTGTGGATGATGGCCCAGAGTGTCACCAGTCGGGACAAACGAGCCTTAACACCCGCCGGGGGTGATCCGGCACCCGCATGATTCCAACGTTTCGCTCACGGCCGCCGGCACCGCCGGACCCGTTTGTCCCGAATCATGACAATCACCCCCTTGGTGGCTCTCGGGCTTGGTCAAGTTTCTTGGCGTGTTTCGGTGACGGATAGTCAGGCAGTATCTCGCCCCACCGCGCACACCCCCCATACCGGAAGAACCGGTAATCCCGCCCTGACACAGCTCACCAAGCGAGCAGTCTTGAGTATCAGGACACCGGCACCGTCATCCGTTAAGCAAAGCGACGGCTGAGCCCGTCCCCCGCTGAATCGGGAGACGGGCTCAGCCGTAGCCGCATCGCGAGTAGTGCGCGTCAGTAGTCGCTCGTCTGAGAGATCACGAAGTGCTGCTCACGGCGGCTGATGCGCCACACGCCGTTGCGCAGAACCAGGGTGTCGATGTAGCGGATCGAGTGCGACAGGAGCACGTCCTTGCCGTCCTGTTCCTGGACGAGCAGGGCCTGCCCGTAGTGGACGTCGGTGGCGGTGTCGCCGTCGATCGTGATGACCTGCTGGCCGTTGATGTGGAAGGAGGTCTTAACGGCGGCCATGGCGGCTCCGAAGAGCTCGACCAGCTGGTCGGCACCGTCGAACTCCATCATCTTCGAGCCGTCGGCGTTGTACACCTCGACGTGCGTGTCCGGGGTGAACAGCTTGGACTGCTCGGCGACGTCGATCTCCAGGTTGGAGAAGCGGTCGACGACCTCGCGGATGGCGTCCTTGTGCTCGAGTTCGGTGGGCATGAGTGTTCTCTACTTTCTCAGGGTGGTTCGGGTTGAGGCTGCGCTGTGGCACGGGCCGACCGCTCGGCTACTTCTCGCGGATCACTCGCGCCGGCACACCGGCGACGACGCTGCGGGGCGGGACGTCCTTGGTCACCACGGCTCCGCCGGCGATGACGGCCTCGTCGCCCACGGTGACTCCGGGCATGATCGAGGCACCCGCACCGATCCACACGCGCCGCCCAATGTCGATGGGGTGGCAGTTGAGGATGGTGACGTCGTCGAGCCGGTGGTTGTCGGTGACGGCGGTGACATTGGGCCCGATGAAGGTGCCCTCGCCGATGCTGATCCCGCCGATCGACATGGCCGTGAAGCTGTGGTTGATCAGCACATTCGGGGCGATGTGCATCCGCTTGCCGAAGTCGATCTGCATGGGGTGAATGAGCCGGATCGAAGGGTCCAGCTGCCCGTCCAGCCCCAGCAGGTCGCCCCACATTCCGGGCAGCGCCGGGTCGGAGGGGCGGGTGAGGTTGATGTCGAACATGAGTTCGCGGCAGCGGGCGAACTCGACTCGCACGATGTCGGTGTACTCCTGCTCGAACAGGTCTACGTCGTCGCCGTCGCGCAGGCGTTCCCAGATGTCCTTATGCGGCATTCCGGGCCCTGCCGTCACTTGCCGAACCGGGCGACGTCATCCTGCACGCGCTGCGGCTCGCTGGCCAGCGGCACGTTGTTGGTGTCCAGCACGCCGTCGAGTGCGCCGGCCTCGTCGGCACGCGTCGCGGCGAACAGGGCCTCGAAGTCGGTGACGGGCGCGCCGGCCTTGCTGAATACCTCCACGGTGCGGCGCGCGCCGGAGGGGTTGAGGGCGCCCTCCAGGAGCACCTGGGCGATGTGGCGCCGGTCGACTCCGGGCTGCCCGGTGACCAGGTCGCCCTGGCGCAGGTCGATCTGCCGGTCGGCGGGGCCCTGGTAGTCGAACCAGCCGGGGCGCACGATGGTGTAGGGGTGGCCGGAAGCGCGCACGAGCCGCTCAGCGCGACGCTTCCACTCCACGAACTCGTAACCGCTGGCGCCGGCACGGGCGGAGTGGGAGGCGTTCATGGTGGTCATGAGGCTGATGTGGGTCGGGCCGTCGCCCAGGGCGTCGACCACGGCGCGGACCACGTCGTAGAAGGTCGCGCCACCCTTGCCGTCGTTGTCCGTGCCGTGGGTGAGCACGACGGCGTCGACGTCCTGCAGCAGCGGGCGCAGTGCCTCCGCATCGGTGGCGGCCGCCTCGACGATCTCGGCGCCGTCGGCCAGGGAGCGGCGGGCGCGGGCGGCATTACGGGTGACGGCCCGGACCTCCAGACCGCGCTGCAACGCCTCGTCGACGACGACGCGTCCGACCTGTCCGGTGGCTCCAATGGCGAGGATGGTGGTCATAAGGGGTGCTCTTTTCTGCACTTGCGGTTCGGGCCGGGTGAGCCCCGGCGACGTGGTGTTGCCGGCCAGGGTGCCCG
Organism: Actinomyces sp. Z5; assembly: GCF_003287795.1. Taxonomy (NCBI): domain Bacteria; kingdom Bacillati; phylum Actinomycetota; class Actinomycetes; order Actinomycetales; family Actinomycetaceae; genus Actinomyces; species Actinomyces sp. Z5. Next base: position 13,915 of record NZ_QMIN01000043.1, on the reverse strand, counting down.
TCGCGAAGCGGGTCCTGCCTGTCGGTGCACAGAATCATGCCGCGATCCAACCGGGGCTTCCAGGTCCCAGGAAACGGGGTCTGGCAGGACTCCCCTCGACCGAGCCGCCACGCTTGCAGCCGGTCGCCCTACCGTACCGCCCGCAGGAAGCGGCCCCGCCCGGTCAGGTCCGCTCCGGTGGTGGCTTTACCGAATCCGGCCTCCCGGGAGGCGGCCCGCAACGGCACGGCCTGGCTGGGGTCGTGCTCCATGACCAGAACGCCGCCGGGGCGCAGCAGGGCCGCGGCCCGCTCGACGACGGCGAGCGGCAGGCGCAAGCCGTCCGCTCCCCCGCCGTACAGGGCCAGGTCCGGGTCATGCCGCTCGGTCTCCAGATCCTCCACCGCTCCCGCGGGCACGTACGGCGGGTTGGCAACCACCACATCTACGCTCCCGTCCAGTTCTGCGAGCACGGCCGGGTCGGTGACGTCGCCGCGGATGATCTCCACCCGTCCCGGTGCCAGGCGCTCGCAGTTCTCGCGCGCCAGTGCGACGGCGGCGCCGTCCTCCTCCACCGCCCACACGCGGGCGGTGGGAACCTCCGCGGCGACCGCAACGGCGATGGCGCCCGAGCCGGTGCACAGGTCGACGACCACGGGGGCGCGTCCCTGTTCCGCCGCGACGGCGCGGGCGGCATCGACCGCCGCCCCGGCCACGACCTCCGTCTCGGGTCGGACGATGAACACGCCTGGTCGGCAGGTGAACTCCAGCCCCCGGAACCACATCACGCCCAGGATGTGCTGCAGCGGCTCACGGGCGGCCCGGCGCTCCACCAATTCCGCGTATGCGGGGGCAAAGCCCTCCGGGGCGCCGTCGGCGAGCAACACCGGGCAGCCCAGCAGGTGCTCGGCCAGTAGCCGGGCGTCGACGTCCGGCGAGGCGACCCCCGCCCGGGCCAGCGTCTGCCCCGCCTCGCGCACGAGGCGCCGCAGCGCGTAGCGGTCGAGTGCGGTCACGGTTGCTCGCCGGCGGCGGCCAGGCGCTCGGCCTCATCCATGGCGATGGCCGAGTCGATGACCGGGCCGAGGTCGCCGTCGAGCACGGCGTCGAGGTTGTAGGCCTTGTAGCCGGTGCGGTGGTCGGCGATGCGGTTCTCGGGGAAGTTGTAGGTGCGGATGCGTTCGGAGCGGTCGACCGTGCGGACCTGGGAGCGGCGCGTGGCCGCGGCCTCGGCGGCCTGGGCGGCGGCGCGTTCGGCGAGCAGCCGCGCCCGCAGCACGCGCAGGGCCGCCTCCTTGTTCTGCAACTGGGACTTCTCATTCTGCATGGACACTACGATCCCGGTGGGCAGGTGAGTGATGCGCACCGCGGAGTCGGTGGTGTTCACGGACTGCCCGCCGGGCCCGGAGGAGCGGAACACGTCGATGCGCAGGTCGGCGGGGTCGATCTCCAGCTCGCCGGGGTCGTCGACCTCCGGCATCACCAGCACACCGGCGGCGGAGGTGTGGATGCGCCCCTGGCTCTCGGTGACGGGGACGCGCTGGACCCGGTGCACGCCCGCCTCGTACTTCAGGTGTGCCCACACGCCGTCGGCCGGCTCAACGGCGCCCTTCGCCTTGATGGCGAGGCGCACGTCCTTGTAGCCGCCGAGCTCGGAGTCGGTGGCGTCCATGACCTCCACGGCCCAGCCCATGCGTTCGGCGTAGCGGGTGTACATGCGGGCCAGGTCGGAGGCGAACAGGGCGGATTCCTCCCCGCCCTCTCCGGCCTTGACCTCAATGATGACGTCGCGGGCGTCGTCGGGGTCGTGCGGGGCCAGCACCTCACGCAACCGGGCAGCGGCCTCCTGCTCGGCCTGGCGCAGGCCGGGCAGCTCGGCCGCGAAGTCGGCATCGTCACGCGCCAGCTCGACGGCGTCGGCCAGGTCCGCGGCGGCGGCACTCCAGGCCCGGTGTGCTTCCACGATGCGTCCGAGCTCGGCGTAGCGGCGCCCGAGGCGACGCAGGGCACCGGGGTCGGAGGCGACGGCGGGATCTGCCATTTTCCGCTCAATGTCGGCATGCTCCTCCAGCAGAGGCTGTACGGCGGAGAAGTCCTCGACGCTCACAACTCACCTTTCTCCGCCTGGCGCGGGCGGACGGGATACAACGGCGACAGATTACGACCTTGGGGTACGTTCCACGCGCATTGTGCGGTCGCGGAGCGTACCCCAAGGTCGAGTCGCCGAAGCGAAAAAGCTTGTGCGCTTACTTCTTGCGCTTGCCGTAACGGGCCTCGAAGCGGGCCACGCGACCACCGGTGTCGAGGATCTTCTGCTTACCGGTGTAGAAGGGGTGGCATTCCGAGCACACGTCCACGCGGATCTCACCGGAGGCGACGGTGGAGCGGGTCTCGAAGGTGTTGCCGCAGGTGCACGTGACCTTGGTGGGCACGTATTCGGGGTGGATACCCTGCTTCATGTTTCTCCTTAAGGATTCTGAGGGTCCCGGGTCCCACACGGGCGCGCGGGTGAACCGGAGGCCAGTCGGATATTGTGCCAGCCCGCCCGGCCGGTCACAACGTCGTGCCGTGGTGAGGCGCAGCACGCCGCCGCCGGCGGGGCGCTGCCGCCACCGTGAACACTGCGCGCCGGAAACCACGCCGCCCGCCCGGAAGTCCCGGGCGGGCGGCGTGGCTCAGACGAACGGTCAGACGAGCTTGGAGTCGTCGTCGGCGTCGGCCAGGGAGGTGCCCTGCGGGGTCGTCTTGGAGATGACCATGAGGAACTCCGCGTTGGACTGGGTCTCCTTGAGCTTGCCGAGCACCAGCTCCAGGGCCTGCTGCTGCTCCAGGCCGGAGAAGAGGCGCCGCAACCGCCACATGATCTTCAACTGGGCGGGGTCGATGAGCAGCTCCTCACGGCGCGTGGAGGAGGCGGCGACGTCGACGGCGGGGAAGACGCGCCGCTCGGCCAGCTGCCGCGACAGGCGCAACTCCATGTTGCCGGTGCCCTTGAACTCCTCGAAGATGACCTCGTCCATCTTGGAGCCAGTCTCCACCAGGGCGGTGGCCAGGATCGTCAGGCTGCCGCCGTTCTCAATGTTGCGGGCGGCACCGAAGAAGCGCTTGGGCGGATACAGGGCGCTGGCGTCCACACCACCGGACAGGATGCGGCCGGAGGCGGGCGCGGCCAGGTTGTAAGCGCGACCCAGGCGGGTGATGGAGTCGAGCAGCACCACCACGTCCTGTCCCAGCTCAACCAGCCGCTTGGCGCGCTCGATGGCGAGTTCGGCGACGGTGGTGTGGTCGGAGGCGGGCCGGTCGAAGGTAGAGGCGATGACCTCTCCCTTGACCGTGCGCTGCATGTCGGTGACCTCCTCGGGGCGTTCGTCAACGAGCACCACCATCAGGTGCGCCTCGGGGTTGTTCACGGAGATCGCGTTGGCGATCTGCTGCAGGATGATCGTCTTACCGGCCTTGGGCGGGGAGACGATCAGTCCACGCTGGCCCTTGCCGATGGGGGCGACCAGGTCGATGATGCGCGGGGTCAACGCCTTCGGAGTGGTTTCCAGACGCAGCTGCTCCTGCGGGTACAGGGGGGTGAGCTTGGTGAACTCGGGACGACGCTTGGCGCGCTCCGGATCCATGCCGTTGACGGTCTCCACCGACACCAGCGGCTTGTACTTCAGCCGGTTTGTGCGGTTCTGACGACGACCGCGCCCGGAGCCGGGGTTGGGGCCGGAGGCATCACCGTTCTCGCGCACCCAGCCGGTGATGGCGTCGCCTGCGCGCAGACCGTTGTCCTTGATCTGTTGGGCGTTGACGTACACGTCCTTCGGTCCGGGCAGGTAGCCGGAGGTACGCAGGTAGGCGTGCTGGTGGTCGGCCATGTCGAGGATGCCGGCTACCGGCAGCAGGACCTCCTCCTCGCGGGCCTGTTGCTGGCCCCGGGAGTCCTGGTTGCCGTCAAAGTCCCGGCCGTCACGATCGCGGCGCTTGCGGCCCCGACGCCGACGTCCACCGCGGTTATCCTCTTCGGCCTGGGCCTCCCAGTCGTTGCCGCCGCGACGACGACGCTCGCCGAGTTCGACGGCGGGGTTGCCGGTGGCGTCGGCCAAGTCGCGCATCAGGGCGGCCTTGGCGTCGGCGTGATCCTCGGCGGCATCCTCGTTGCCGTTGCGGCGCTCGGGGGCGCCGGAGGGGGCCTGGGCGCGGCGCCGGGGGCGACGGGGGCCATCGTGTCCCTCGTGCGCCTGGGGTTCGCGGTGAGCCGGGCGGCCGCCCCGGCCGGGCTCCGCGGCGGGTTCAGGGGCCTGCGAGCGCTCGGGAAGGCCTAGTACCAGGGGGACCTCCGCTGTGGAGGACACGTCCTGGGGGGCGCCGGCAGCGGCGGTTACGCGGCGGCGGGAACGGCCGCGGGCAGCGCGCTCGCCGGCCTGCGGCGCGGGCGATTCAGTGTCCGCCTGTGCGGCGGGTGCTGGCGCCGCCGACGCGGTGACGCCGGCATCGGCGCTCGTCTCCGGAGCGGAGGCGGCGGTCTTGCGGGCGGCCCGACCGCGGCTCCGGATGGGAGTAGTGGGCTCGATCGGCTCGGTCTGTTGCGCCGTCGGGGTGGCGGCGGAGTTGCCGGACTGGTGTTCGCGGATGGCGGCGATGAGTTCGCTCTTCCGCATACGTGAGGTGCCCTTTAGCCCCATGGTTGAGGCGAGCTGCTGAAGCTCGGCCAGCCGCATGGTGGACAGCGGAGGGCGGGCGCTGGAAATCTCGGTCACGAGTGTCCTTAACGGTGTGAGCATCCGCCAGGTAAGGCAGATGTATCTGGGACTGTCCCGGAATATCACGGGATGAAGTCGTGCACCAATGAGGTCCATGGCAGGGCCTGCGGCCTCAGCCTGGTGCGCATACGGCGTGCCGCTTCGTTTCGGCTTACCGTCGGTGCAAACACTAGCAGACCTTGCGCGTGGTTCGACTCGCCACGCGATGCACAGGGAGTGTGAATCCTCTCCCCTTTGCTAGATGACATTACTGGGTGACATCAGCGCAGCGGCCCAACCAGCTGCGCGCCGTCCAGGTCAATGCCGGGGCGCAGCACCATCCACCCGTGCCGCTCCAGGGTGAAGCGGGTCTGCTGGGATAGGTCCGCCAGCACGAGCACCGTGGGGCCGGCGCCGGATATGACCGCCGGGTAGCCCTGCTCGCGCAGTGAGTCCATGACGGCCATGGAGGCGGGCAGGACGCCGCGCCGGTACTCCTGGTGGAGGCGGTCCTCGGTCCCGGCCATCAGCAGGTCCGGTCGGCCCGCGAGCGCCAGCATGAGGATGGCGGCACGGGAGGTGTTGAACAGGGCGTCGGCGCGCGGCACCGAGTCGGGCAGGACCTTGCGCGCCTCCTCGGTGCTCAGCCGCGTCGTCGACGGCGGCACGAGCAGGCTGACCGCCAGGCTCGCGTCCACGGGCATGGGTGCGGCACGCGGGGTTCCGTCCGTCTCGATCCAGGCGACGGTGGCTCCGCCGAATACGGCGGGGGCGACGTTGTCGGGGTGCCCCTCGAAGCCGGTGGCGATCCGGAAGATCTCCTCATCGGGCAGTGCGTCCGGGTCTGACAGTAGGCCGCGGGCGAGCATCAGGCCGGCTACGGCAGCGCTCGCCGAGGAGCCCATACCGCCGCCGTGGGGGATGCGGTTGATGCAGCGCATCTCGAAACCGGCCTGCGGCGCGCCGGCGGCGTCCAGGCCGGCGCGCAGGGCGCGCACCACCAGGTTGGAGTCGTCGGTGGGGACGACTCCCTCCCCCACGCCTTCGACAGTGACGTTGGTGGGGCCCACAACGGGGCGAACCTCGACCTCGTCGTAGTAGGTGAAGGCCATGCCGAAGGAGTCGAAGCCGGGGCCCATATTCGCGGTAGTTGCGGGCACGCGCACCGCTGCGCGCTCGTTGGCCAGTCTCATTGCGGCGTCACAGCCCCTCGACGCGGCGGGTGGAAACGACCTCGGCGACGCGTTCCTGCGCCCGCAGCCCGTCCACGGCCGCCTCCAGCCGGGACACGGGGGCGGCGTGAGTGACGATGGTGACCAGCGCCAACTCGTCGCCGACATCCACATAGCTGGCCTGCCGCACGGAGTTGATGGACACGTCGTGATCGCCGAAGACCTGGGCGACGGCGGCCAGTGAGCCGGGTGCGTCGGCCACCCGGAGCTGTATCTGGTAGCGGGTCAGGGCCTGCTCCGGGGCGAGGATGGGCAGGTCGGCGTAGCTGGACTCGCGGGGCGCCTGCCCGCCGTTGACGCGGTGGGCGGCGGCGGCGACGACGTCGGAGAGTACGGCGGAGGCGGTGGGGGCCCCGCCGGCTCCCTGCCCGTAGAACATCAGGCGGCCGGCGGCCTCGGCGTCCACCAGGACCGCGTTGAAGCCGCCGTGGACGCTGGCCAGCGGGTGGTCGGCCGGGACCAGGGCGGGATGTACGCGCACGGAGATGCCCTCTACGCCGTCGGGCTCGCTGCTGACCCGCTGGGCGATGGCCAGGAGCTTGAGCTCGCAGCCGGAGGCGTGGGCCTCGCGGATGTCGTCGGCGGTGATGGAGCGGATGCCCTCGACCTCGACGTCGTCCATTCCCACTCGGGTGTGGAAGGCGAGGGAGGCGATGATGGCGGCCTTGGCGGCGGCGTCGAGACCGTCGACGTCGGCGGTGGGGTCGGCCTCGGCGTAGCCGAGTTCCTGGGCGGCGGCCAGGGCGGCGTCGAATGACAGACCCTTGGTGCTCATCTCGTCCAGGATGTAGTTGGTGGTGCCGTTGACGATGCCGAGCACACTGGTGACGCGGTCACCGGCCATGGACTCGCGCAGGGCGTAGACCACCGGGATGGCGCCGGCGACGGCGGCCTCGTAGTAGAAGTCGGTGTTGGCGGCTGCGGCCGCCGCGTACAGCTCGGGGCCGTGGGCGGCGATGAGTGCCTTGTTTCCGGTGATGACGCTGGCCCCGGATTCGAAGGCCGCCAGGATGAGGGTGCGGGCCGGCTCGATGCCGCCGATGAGTTCGATGACGATGTCGTTGGAGGTGGCGACGGACTCGGCGTCGTCGGTGAGCAGCTGGCGCGGGACCGCCTCGTCGCGGGGGGCATCGACATCGCGCACGGCCACGCCGGTGATCTCCAAGCGGGCACCGGAGCGGGCGGCGAAGTCGTCGGCCTGTTCCAGCAGCAGGCGGATCACCTGGGTGCCGACGGTGCCGGATCCGAGGACTCCGACGCGCAGTGTGGGGCGGTCGGCCGCACCGGCGGCGCGCCTGGCCGGCTGCGCAGGTCTTGCTACCAGGCCTGGGCGGAGCGCGGCCGACGGTGGGGCGTCCTGGGGTGCCTGCTGATTCAAGGGAACCACCTCGCGAATGTGTGCGGGCTCGCCGGGCGGACGAGCGTGACTCGGCACAGCATAGGCGGCGCCATCGAGCAGGCGCCGCCGCCTCTCACATCGACACCGAGGTCGGTCGACAGTTACATGCCGAGATCAGTCAGGGTGGGCATCAGCGCAGACCATGCAGCACCTTGGCGCTGAGGACACCCCAGCCGGCCAGCGCCGACAGGCTCAGCGCGAGCCCCGAGGCGTTGTACAGGGACGGGGTGACGGCGACGGCTAGCAGCAGGCCGACCAGCATGCAGGTCAGCAGCGCCCAGACAACCAGCATGCCGTCGCTTCCCCGCCCGACGGTGCCGCGGCGCTGCCCCGTCGGCTCGTCATGGCGTCCCCACGCCGGGGGCGGGGTCTCCAGGGAAGAACGCATCGTGTCCATATCCCGACAGTAAGGAAGATCTCATCCGCGCAGTACATCCCCGGGGTGGAATCACAGCTCCCATCCCTCCTCCTCAAGGAGTAGGGGCCTTCCCCTATGACTCGGTGCGCACGGCACCCCGCCGAGCAGACTCTTGTAGAGCATGTAGAACATTTGGGATAATCCAGTCATGAACGCTCAACCCGTGGGCAGCCCGCATGGCACCCCGGCGCAGTCCTCCGGCTCCGGCCCCGCCGTCGCTGCCAGCAACCGCACCGTCAGCCTGCGCGAACTCAACCAGCGCTCCGGACGCATCGTCGCCGACGTCGTCTCATCCGGTCGCCCCGTCACCATCACCGACCGTGGCCGCCCGGTCGTCCGCCTGGTGCCGATCGAGCCCGAGGAGACTCCCTATGAGCGTCTGCTGCGCGAAGGACTCATCCAAGAGGCCACGCACGAGCGAACCGGCCCGCTGCCCAGTATCAATGTTCCAAACGGCGCTCAGCTGTACGCCGACTTCATGGCTGAACGAGAGGAAGAACGGTGATCTACCTTGATACCTCCGCCGTGCTCCTAGTGCTCCTGGCCCAACCCGGTCATGAGGCGGTCTCCGCTCACCTCGCTGCTACGGAAGACAGGCTGCTCTCCTCGGCATTACTAGAACTCGAGGTATTCAGGGCGTTGCGCCGGGAGAAGCATGCACTGGCCGTTGCTGACACGGCACTGCGGATGATTGGGCTATGCGCAATCAATGACGCCGTGATAGACCGAGCCAAGGCACTGACCGGCGAGCTCAAGTCGCTGGATGCGATTCACCTGGCCACAGCCCTCATCCTGCATGACCCGCGCGACCCGGTGACGGTCCTCACTCATGACGCGCGCCTGGCCAAAGCCGCCCGCGCACAAGGGCTCCGCGCACTCGACCCGGCAGAACCGTCGGCCTAGTCTCCCTCCAGGGCGAGCAGGTCGGCGATGGTCTCCGGGCGCAGCACCCAGCCCTGCCGGCCGTCCTCAACCCAGGCGACGCCGGGCCGGGTGAACAGGTTGTAGTTGGAGGCCATGGAGCGCCCGTAGGCGCCGGTCGCCGGCACCGCAAGAACATCGCCGACGGCCAGGTCTGCGGGCAGGTCCACGTCGCGCACGACCACGTCGCCGCTCTCACAGTGCTTGCCGACCACGCGAGCACGCACCAGTCCTGCCTCCGGGTCGGGGCGCCGGTTGGCCACCAGGGCCGTATAGGCGGCGTCGTACAGGGCGGGGCGGATGTTGTCGCTCATGCCGCCGTCCACGCTCACATACAGGCGGGCGGCCCCCTCCCCCAGCTGGACGCGCTTGAGCCCGGTCACCGTGTACAGGGTGACCATGGCCGGCCCGGCGATTGAGCGGCCGGGCTCAACCGACACGTGCGGCACGGCGTCCCCGAGTTCGGTGCACGTCAAGTGGACCGCCTCGGCCAGGGCGCGGGCGACCTCGGCGGGTGAGGGCGCGACCGGGTCGGCGCCGGTGTAGGCGATGCCGTAGCCGCCGCCCAGGTCCACCTCCTCGCACAGCACCCCGGTGGCCGCGGCGATCTGGTGGCGCAGGCGCAGCACGACGCCGACCGCCTCCCGGAATCCGGCCAGGTCGAAGATCTGGGAGCCGATGTGGGAGTGCAGCCCGTGCAGGGTCAGCTCCGGGGCGGCGACGACGGCGCGGGCGGCGTCCAGCGCCGCGCCCGTGGCCACGGAGATGCCGAACTTCTGGTCCTCGTGGGCGGTGGAGATGTACTCGTGCCCGCCGGCGTGGATGCCGGTGGTCAAGCGCAGCATGACCGAGCCGGTCTCCGCGGGGGCATAGTGGCCGGTCTCGCGCAGTTCGCGCACGGCGGCGGCCGCCAACTCGATCTCCTCGGCCGAGTCCAGAACCAGGTGCCCCACCCGGTGGGCGAGGGCGGTACGGATCTCGGTGCGGGTCTTGCCGTTGCCGTGCAGGCCCAGTCGGCCGGCGCGCAAGGTGGCCTCCTCGCCGTCGAGAGCGGCGAGCGCGGCCACGCCCACGGCCAGCTCACCGGCGGAGGCGGTGTCGATGCCCATGCCCTCCGCCAAGACGGTGCGGGCCACGCGGGTCGTCAGGAAGGCCTTGCCGGCGTAGTAGGCCTCGCCGCCGACCATGCCGTAGCCGGACCAGAACTCCTCCGCCATGGCGGCGGCCCAGGTGGCGGCGCGGCCGCGCAGGTCGGCCTCGTCCAGGACGAACACGGGGGTGGGGGCGTCGGCGAGTATCTCCCCCACGCTGCGCCCGCCGATCTCCAGCGCGCCGTCGGCGCCGCGCCGGGCCGACCATGGCCACAGGTCGGGGCGCGCCTCGGGCTCGGGGGCGGCCAGGGTGCCGAGAGGGGCCTCGCCCGCGGGTACGGCGCCCATCACATGCGCTCCGGGGCGGTCACGCCCAGCAGGCCGAGGCCGTTGGCGATGACCTGCCCGACGGCGTCGTTGACCCACAGACGGGCGACGTGCCCGGCGTCGACCGGATCGTCGCCGCGCGGGGTGACGCGGGTGGCGCCGTACCAGGTGTGGTAGGCGGCGGCGAGCGTCTCCAGGTAGCGGGCCACGCGGTGCTGCTCGCGCAGGGCGGCGGCCTGGGCGACGATGGCCGGATACTGGGCGAGCACACCCAGCAGCTGAGAGTCGTGGGGGGTGTCCAGCTGGGCGGGGTCGAAGCCGGCGTCGCGGCTCACGCCCCGCTCGGCGGCGTTGCGCGCCACGGAGCGGATGCGGGCGTGGGCGTACTGGACGTAGTAGACGGGGTTGTCGTTAGAGGTGGAGGCCAGCAGATTCAAGTCGATATCGATCATGGAGTCCATGGAGGAGCGGGCCAGCGCGTAGCGGGCCGCGTCCACGCCGACGGCGTCGACCAGGTCCTCCAGCGTGACCACGGTGCCGGCGCGCTTGGACATGCGCACCGGCTGCCCGTCGCGCACCAGGTTGACCAGCTGACCGATGATGATCTGCATGTTGACGCCGGGCTCGTCGCCGTAGGCGGCGCACATGGCCATCATGCGGCCGATGTAGCCGTGGTGGTCGGCGCCGAGCAGGTAGATGGCGCAGTCGGCGCCGCGGGCGCGCTTGTCCAGGTAGTAGGCGACGTCGGCGGCGAAGTAGGCGGGATCGCCGTCGGACTTGATCAGGACGCGGTCCTTGTCGTCGCCGAAGTCGGTGGTGCGCAGCCAGGTGGCGCCGTCGGCCTCGAAGATGACACCGCGCTCACGCAGGCGGCCGATGGCGCGCTCGACGGCGCCGGAGGTGTGCAGGGAGTCCTCGTGGAAGAAGACGTCGAAGTCGGTACGGAAGTCGTGCAGTTCGGCCTTCACGGCGGCGAACATCAGGTCGACGCCGCGGGCCCGGAAGACCTCGGTGGCCTCGACGTCGGGCAGGGTGGCGGGGTCTGGACGGCCGGCGCCGGCCTCGTCTGCGGTTACCCGGGCGGCGATCTCACCGATGTAGGAGCCGCCGTAGCCGTCCTCGGGGGTCTCCTGGCCGCGGGCGGCGGCGAGCAGGGAGCGGGCGAAGCGGTCGATCTGGGTGCCGTGGTCGTTGAAGTAGTACTCGCGGGTGACCTCGGCACCGCAGGCGGCCATGATGCGGGCCAGGGAGTCGCCGACGGCGGCCCAACGGGCTCCGCCCAGGTGCACCGGGCCGGTGGGGTTGGCGGAGACGTACTCGAGGTTGATGTGCTGGCCGGCCAGGGAGTCGTTGGTGCCGTAGGCGGTGCCCGCGGTAAGGATGGTGCGGGCGAGCTCGCCGGCGCTGGCGGCGTCCAGGCGGATGTTGAGGAAGCCGGGTCCGGCGACCTCGGCGGAGGCCACGCCGTCCAGGGCGCCTACGCGCTCGGCCAGCAACTGGGCCAGAGCGCGCGGGTTGGTGCCGGCCTTCTTGGCCAGCTGCATGGCGACGTTGGTGGCCCAGTCACCGTGCTCGCGGGAGCGGGGGCGCTCGACCTTGGGGACCGGCACCTCCTCCACGGGCAGGGCGAGGCTGCCGTCGGTGACGGCGGCGAGGAGGACGTTGCGGATCGCTTCGGCGAGCTCTTCTGGGGTCACGCGCGCCAGCGTACCGGCACCGCCCCAACGCGCCGAAACCGGCATAAGCAACGCACCGAGATCGGTGGAACTCACGCGCCCAGATCGGTGGACGTTACGTGCCGAGGTCGGTCGATATGGGTCCGTCATACGCCCGGCGCACGAACAGGGCCGCAAAGGAGTAGAGTTTCGGGTATCCGAAACCATGTGAGGAGGCCGACCGTGCCCGATCCCGGCAACGCCACCGACGCCGTCGACGCCATCGTGCGCAGGCACGAGCCGAAGCCGAACCCGCCACGCCATCGGCTGCTGGCGCTGCTCGGCCCGGCCTTCGTCGCTGCGGTCGCCTACGTGGACCCCGGCAACGTGGCTGCCAACATCACCGCCGGCGCCCGCTACGGCTACACGCTCGTGTGGGTACTGGTACTGGCCAACGCCATGGCGGTGCTGATCCAGTACCAGAGCGCCAAGCTCGGCATCGTCACCGGCCGCTCGCTGCCGCAGGTGCTCGGGGACCGCCTCGGCCGTGGCACCCGCCTGGCCTACTGGGCGCAGGCCGAACTCGTCGCCGCCGCCACCGACCTGGCCGAGGTGATCGGGGGCGCCGTCGCCCTGCACCTGCTGTTCAATATCCCGCTGCTGACCGGCGGCGTGATTATCGGCGCCGTGTCCATGCTGCTGCTGGCACTGCAGGAGCGCCGCAGTCAGCGCACCTTTGAGGGAGCGGTGGTCGCGCTCCTGGTGGTGGTGACGATCGGGTTCATGGGCGGGCTGTTCATCTCACCACCCGACTGGGGCGAGACCTTCGCCGGCCTGATTCCCCGACTGAGGGGATCCGGCAGCCTGCTGGTGGCCGCCTCCATGCTCGGCGCCACCGTCATGCCGCACGCCATCTACCTGCACTCCTCCCTGGTGCGCGACCACCACGAAGAACTCGGGGAGGGCCATGCCGACCGGCTGGCAGCCGATCGCACCGCCACGCCGATCCCCGACAACGACTCGGCCGCCGCTCCCGACATCTCCCCCGCCGCCGACGCCGTCCCCTCCGGGCAGGAGCGCACCGGCCGCCTGATCCGCGCCACCCGGGTGGACGTGATCTGGGCGCTGGCACTGGCGGGCGCCGTCAACATTGCCCTACTGCTGCTGGCCGCCTCGGCCCTGTCCGGGGCCAGCGGCACCGACACGATCGAAGGGGCGCACGCCGCCATCACCGCCTCACTGGGGCAGGTCGTCGGCGTCGTGTTCGCAATCGGGCTGCTCGCCTCCGGGTTGGCGTCGACGTCGGTGGGCGCCTACGCCGGCAGCGAGATCATGGCCGGACTGCTGCACATCCGCGTCCCCCTGCTGGCACGCCGCGCGGTCACCCTCGTGCCCGCGCTGATCATCATCGCCGTCGGGGCGGAGCCGACCTGGGCACTCGTGCTCAGCCAGGTAGTGCTTTCCTTCGGGATCCCGCTCGCGATCGTGCCGCTCATGCGGGCCACGGGTTCGGAGCAGCTCATGGGGCGGTGGCGAGACGGTGTGGTCCTGCGCTGGACGTCCCGCGCGGCCGCAGGACTCATCATCGTGCTCAACCTCGCGCTGGTCGTGCTGACGTTGACCGGCAACGGCTGAGGCGCCACGCAGGCCGGCGCCGCCGTCGGCTCGTCGAACGCCACAGCCTCTCGGTTTCCATCCGGCGCCCGAACGCTGGTACAGTCGCGCCCCGGGCCCCGGTAGCTCAGTGGATAGAGCGTCTGCCTCCGGAGCAGAAGGTCGCAGGTTCGAATCCTGTCCGGGGCACCGGCCCCGAGCCCCCGTCCGACCCCGAGTCGGCGGGGGCTTCGTCGATCCTGCGGGGCAGCAGGTCGTCAGCAGGGAAGTAATGGCGTGGGCGCGAGCTATTGGCGTGAACGTGGCGCTCTAGACCGGCGCGTCGTGGGCCGCCCGCCGCGGACCTGCCCCTTTGGAGCGCTTCTTTCTAATTGGACTGCCAACTGGTGGTCTGCGCGTCGACGATTCGTACGGAACGGCGACGGTTCGTCAGATGTGCTGACGGTTCGTACGTTAGAGGCAACGATTCGCCTTGTTATGTCTCAGGACATCGGTGACAGTTCTGTGTCAGGACATCGGTGACAGTTCGTGGGTTGTTGGGGGTGA
>NZ_QMIN01000042.1:0-27235 GCF_003287795.1 Actinomyces sp. Z5 | reverse complement strand
CAAGAACATTGAAATACCAGGCAAAACCCGCCGACCGGTCGGAGCGGCAAGGTGATTGAGCGTGCGCCACCCCCCGGGGCACTCACCCGACCGGCCCCTAACCACCCGCCGACCATCCCCGGCCAACGCCAACATTCACCCATACACGCCCACCGAACCCGCCCTACCCACCGAGCACACCCCAAACACGAAGAGCCGCATTGCGGCCGATGGGCGGCGTACACATTGCGGCCCGGGGGTCTGCGGCGTACCGTATGACTCGGCAGTCATATGACTGGATAGTCATATTGTTTGAATGGAGTTTTCATGCCCAAGGACACGTTCTTCAACCTCACGCAGGACAAGCGTGCCCGCGTCGTGGAGGCGCTCAAGGCGGAGTTCGCGGAACACTCCTACACGCAGGCCTCGGTCGACCGCGTCACGGCCTCCGCCGGCATCTCGAAGGGCAGCTTCTACCAGTACTTCAACGACAAGCTCGATGCCTACACCCACCTGGTGCGCGAACTCATGGACGCGCGTATCGACGTCCAGGACGCGCCGGTGCCCGAGGTGCCCTTCGATGAGGTCCTTCGCGCGATGGTCCTGGGCAGCCGGGACTTCTTCCGGCGCGATCCCCGTGGCTGGGCGGTGCTTGCGCGTGCACTATCGGCCGACGCCCCCGTCGTGCTCGGCTCGGACGAGACCGTCAATGCGGGCGTACATCGGTGGGCGGTTGCCGCGATCACTGCCGGACAGGAGAGCGGCGAGCTGCGCGCGGACGTGGACCCCGAAACCGCCGCCTGGATGATGGAGAAGGTACTGCTGAGTGTTCCGGAGTACGTTGTCGCCCGGTTCGGGGTGAGCCCGCGGCAGGCTGCGAAGGACGGCAGTGCCTTCGACCGCCCCGAGATCGCGGCGGTGGCCGACGACGTCGTCGTCATGCTCGTAGCCGCGTTGATGCCTCGGCCGCAGAACCGCACAGGCGGGCGGGCTCATGGCTGAGGCGATCGCCACTCGCTCCCTCGGCTTCACCTACCGAGGTGCTGCCGGTCCCACACTGCACGGCATCGATCTGACGGTCGACGTCGGAGAGGTGATCGGTCTGCTCGGGCCGAGTGGCGCGGGTAAGTCCACCCTGCAACGGGTCTTGACCGGGCTGCTGCGCGGCGCGACGGGGGACGCCCGGGTGCTCGGGCGGGAGCTGTCCTCATGGGGGCGCGAACTGTACGAGCGCATAGGGGTCGGCTTCGAGCATCCGGTGGCCGTCGGCTGCCTCACTCTGCGAGAGAATCTGGCCTACTTCGCACGCATGTATCCGGCAGACACGCGCGCGCCGGACGAACTGCTGGAGCTACTCGGCCTGGCCGAGGACGCAGGCATGCGCGCCTCGGCGATGAGCAAGGGCATGGGGATACGCCTGAACGTCGCGCGGGCGCTGCTGCATCGTCCTGAACTGCTCTTCCTCGACGAACCGAGCTCGGGCCTGGATCCCGTAACCGCCTCCCAGATGGCTGATCTCATCACTCGTGAACGTGAGCGCGGCTGCACCGTGGTCGTCACCACCCACGACATGGTCCTCGCCCAGGAGGTGTGTGACCGCGTCGGCTTCGTCGTTGACGGCAGCATCGTCGAAATGGGGGCGCCTGACGAGTTGCGGCGGCGCCACGGCAGGCGTGAGGTGGTGTTGACCTGGGACGGGGGCCGGTCCGTGTTTCCCCTCGACGGCCTGGCGGATGACCCGGGCTTCCACCGCGATCTGCGCGAGCGCCGGGTGCACACCCTCCACAGCCAGGAGGCGGACCTGGCCCAGGTGTTCCGAGCGGTGACGGGGCGAGAGCTGTCATGAGGTATGCGGTGGAGCGCACGGCGGCGACCCTCCTGCTGGATCTGCGGCGCCAAGCGGTCGGCGGTTACTGGTTGGTGGCGGTGCTGGTCGGGGCGGTGGTGGCGGGCATGGTACGAGGGTCGGGGATAGAGCCAACCCGCTGGTGGCCGATTCTTCTCCTTGGCGAGTTGACGGTGACGTGCTTCTACTTCGCTGCCGTGCAGGTCCTGGCCGAGCGCGGAGAGGGAGTGCTGACGGCTCGGGCGCTCACGCCGGCGCGGGAGGAGGAGTACTTGACCGCTCTGATTGTCTCCCTTGGGGCGTTGGCGGTGGTGGAGTCGGCGGTGTTGGTGGCGGTGGCCGGTGACCTTCCGCGGCACTGGCCCGCGCTGATCGCGGGCGTGTTGGTGCTGGCCGCCTGCGAGGTGCTCTATGGAGTGATCGCCGTGTCCGGATACGACACGGTGGCGGCCTTCCTGTTGCCCTCGGGATTGTGGACCGTGGTGTTCATCGTGCCGGTGCTACCCCTTGTGGGTCTGGGTGGCGGCTGGTGGTTGTGGCTCCATCCCCTACAGCCCGCAGTGGTCCTCGTACAGGTCGCCTTCGACCGCGCTCCGACCGCGCTGGCGGCGCCTGCCGTCGTCGTCGGGGCACTCTGGGCGGCGGTGGGGATGGCATTGGCTCGACGGCGTCTGCACGCGATCAGCATCAAGGTTGGGGGCAAGCCATGAGGCGCAGGGGTATGGCCGGCACCGAGTCGGGAGCTCCGAATAACATCCGCACCGCGGCGACGATTCGGGCACTGGCCCGCATGGCGCCACTGGACCTGCGCCGCCTGGCGCGCGATGAGCTGCTGTCGTGGATGGCGGTGCTGCCGCTCGCTGTCGCCCCGGTGCTGCGTCTGGCCGCTCCGGGGCTGGTCGGCGCGCTCTCGCATCTTGGCCTGGACGCGGGCTCCTGGCTGGAGCCGTTGGGTGCGGTGGCATTCGCCGTGATCACTCCCGTGCTGATTGGAACCGTAGTCGGTTTCATGCTTTTGGCGGACAAGGAGGACGGCACCTGGCGGGCCGTGGCGGTGACCCCGGTGTCATTGCGCGGCTATCTGGTCTGGCGCGCCGGTCTGGCTGTGGGGCTCGCCGGTCCGCTCGCGCTCCTGGGGCTACGTGTAGGCGGATTGAACGATCTGGGCTGGGGCGCGGGCGCAGGCCTGGCCCTGGCCGGGGCGCCCCTGGCAGGCGCAACCGCTATGGCCATCGCCGTCTTCACGGATTCGACGATCCAGGCGGTGACGGCGATCAAACTGGGATTCGTGCTGCTGGTGTTGCCGGCCTTCGTAATGGGGCGAGGTGGGCCGTGGAGCCTCCTGACGGCTGTGGTGCCCTCGTGGTGGCCGCTGCGGGCACACGCCGCGATACTCGATGGGCAGATATGGCAGCCATGGGCGGCAGGAGCGGTAGCGATCAGCGCCGCCCTAGCGGCGGCCTGCCTGTGCCGCACCGCGTGCGCGGACGCTGGTTAAGGAGTCTTGTCGGGGCCCTTAACAGTGCAGGCAGGAGTAAGTATGGTTGGTTCATGGTTTACCAGGGGCGGTTCATTGCGCAGAAACAGAGTCGCTCGGGCTCACCCCCTGTCGGGCTCGTGCCGCAGAGTCGACTGGCCCTGGCCGCGCTTGTATTGGCGACAGTTGCCGCTACGGCGACGCTCTTGTGTTCGGTGCTTGTCGGGTTGAACTTAGGGCCGCTTCAGGCTCGGGCCGCGGTCGGGGAAGAACTCCCCGGGGACGCAACGATGGAAACCGTCTATCTTGCGCTTCTACTGTCCAACCTGCTCTGGACAGTCATTGGGGTAGCTGGTCTCGGCGTGGGGATTACTGCTGTGGCGCGTGGCCAGGATCGCTCCAGGGGTATTGCCGCGATCATCGTTTCGGTCGCGGCGCCCGTGGTCTCATTTGGCGTCTGGCTCGTGCTGACGCTAATCACTGCGCCGCTCGGTTGATCATTCGATTCGAAGCGGTTCCCGAGGTGCGTCCCGGATTGGCTTGTCGTGGCACTCCGTGTGCAGAGCCGTGCGGGTGCCGAAATAACGAGGCATTCGGGGAAGGAACGGATTTTAGACAGTCAGTTCCTGCTGTTCCGGTCATCGACCTCCACCATGACCAGCTGCATGCGGCACGGGGTCACGGCGGTCAGGGCGTGGCGGTCGTTCGGGGCGAGGTAGATGACGTCGCCCCCATGCATGCGCTCGGTGCGCCCGGAGACGGTGAAATCCATCTCGCCCTCCAGCAGGGTGACGACCACCGCCTTGGGGGAGGCGTGCTCGGTGAGCAGTTGGCCGGCGTCGAAGGTGAAGATGACGGTGCGCAGAACGGCGTTGTTGACCACGACGCGGGAGGTGGTGGCCTCCTCGCTGACCGGCAGGGCCTCATTCAGGCCGAGGCGGAATAGGGACTCGGATACGGGCGTGGTGGGCATGGTCGGATTCCTCTCGCGACGGGTGCTGGTGTTTAGGCGTTAGAAGACGGCCCTGGGCGAGCGCCGGGGTGCGGCGCACACCGCAGCATTTGTTCCCGCTCGAGCCGTTTCAAATCCTGTGTCGAGGTTACCCGCGTCGCGGGGTGGTGAGCCGGTGGGCTCCGGCACACCTCGGTCGGATTGCGCCATCGTGTGGGCCGTGAGCGAAAAGCCCCCGTTCCTGGGCATGGGCTGGGCGACCGGCGGGTTAGCGTTGGCATCACCGAACACGGAAGGACTGACGTGAGCGAGCTCCACACGCCCCCGGCGGCCATGACCCCGGCCGCCGCCGACGGATCTGGGACGGGCCTGGGCCTGACCGACTCCATCTACAACCGCCTGCTCAAGGAACGCATCATCTGGCTCGGCTCCGAGGTGCGCGACGACAACGCCAACGCGATCTGCGCGCAGATGCTGCTGCTGGCCGCCGAGGATCCCGAGCGGGACATCTACCTTTACATCAACTCCCCGGGCGGCTCCGTGACCGCCGGCATGGCGATCTACGACACCATGCAGTACGTCCAGCCCGACGTGGTCACCGTCGCCACCGGCCTGGCCGCCTCCATGGGACAGTTCCTGCTGTCCTCCGGCGCCCGCGGCAAGCGCTACATCACGCCGCACACCCGCGTGCTCATGCACCAGCCCTCCGGCGGCGCGGGCGGGTCGGCCACGGACATCCGCATCAACGCCGACCTGATCATCAAGATGAAGCAGGAGCTGTCCGAGATCATCGCCGAGAACACCGGACACACGGTCGAGGAGATCATCCGCGACTCCGACCGCGACCACTGGTTCTCCGCGCAGGAGGCCCTGGATTACGGGTTCGTCGACCACATCGTGAGCTCCAGCCGCGAGATCGGCACCCAGAACGGAGAGAACTGACATGACGAGCTCTCGCCCCTACTTCGACGCCGTCGCCCGGCAGGTCGAGGCCGCGGGTATCAACCCGCAGTCGCTACCGCAGGCCCGCTACGTGCTGCCCCAGTTCGAGGAGCGCACCGCTTACGGCTTCAAGCGGCAGGACCCCTACGCCAAGCTGTTCGAGGATCGTATCGTCTTCATGGGCGTGCAGGTCGACGACGCCTCCGCCGACGACATCATGGCTCAGTTGCTGGTGCTGGAGTCTCAGGACCCCGACGGCCTGATCACCATGTACATCAACAGCCCCGGCGGTTCCTTCACGGCGCTGACGGCCATCTACGACACCATGCAGTACATCAAGCCGCAGCTGCAGACCGTCTGCCTGGGGCAGGCCGCATCCGCGGCCGCCGTGCTGCTGGCGGCGGGATCGCCCGGCAAGCGCCTGGCGCTTCCGAACGCCCGCGTGCTCATCCACCAGCCCGCCATGGAGGGCGTGCAGGGCCAGGCCAGTGACATCGAGATCATCGCCAATGAGATCGACCGCATGCGCACCTGGCTGGAGGAGACCCTGGCCTCCCACACCGGTCAGCCGGTGGAGAAGGTGCACGCCGACCTCGAGCGCGACACGATCCTGACGGCCGCCGCCGCCAAGGAGTACGGCATAGTCGACCAGGTGCTGACCTCCCGCAAGGCGCCCGCCTCGCCGCACTCGGCGTAAGCGCGTGCCCCGGGCCCACCGGCTCGGGCGGAATTCCACAGGACGGGGCGGTGCCGGTTCTCCGGTGCCGCCCCGTTCCGTCGCCCCGCCTCTTTCTCGCCGAGGTCGGTGCCAACGATGCTCCGACTGTCCGGCCGTCGTGGACCGGATGGACGCATCGGATGCCGACCCGGGCCGACCTATTAGGCTGTTCAGCGTGAATTCTTCCTCCCAGGGCGGTCCACTGGTTGTCAGCGCATGCTTGGCGGGCTTCAAGTGCCGGTACGACGGCGGTGCGAAGCCGGATCGCGACGTCGCCGGCCTGGCTGCCGAGGGGCTGGCCCTGCCGTTGTGCGCCGAGTTGATGGGTGGTCTGCCCGTCCCACGGCCACCCGCCGAGATCGTGGGTGGCGACGGCGAAGACGTGCTCGACGGGCATGCGCGCGTGATCACTCGTGACGGCGAGGACGTCACCGATGCCTTTGTCCGCGGCGCCAATGCGGCCGCCGTTGTGGCGGCGCAGGTGGGCTGCCCCGCCGCGGTGCTGCAGGAGCGCAGTCCGTCCTGCGGCGTGCGCACCATCTACGACGGCACTCACAGCGGCAAACTCAAGCAGGGCTGCGGCGTACTGGCAGCCGCACTGCGCCGTCGCGGGATCGCAGTCGTAACCGCGGGAGTCGCCCGGGAACGCCGCCGGTAGCCGACACTAGGATTTGGCGCATGCGCCAGTTCGTCGTCGACGCCTTCACTGACCGTCCCTTCGCGGGCAACCCTGCCGCCGTCTGTCTGCCCGAGGCCTGGCCCACCGACGAGCTCATGCTTGCGATTGCGCGGGAGAACAATCTTTCTGAGACCGCATTCTGCGTGCGTGAGAGGGCGGCGTGGCGCCTGCGCTGGTTCACTCCGGGCGGCGAGATCGACCTGTGCGGTCACGCCACCTTGGCGACCGCGCACGTGCTGCTGGGCGAGCTCGGGGCCGGGGACGACGTCGTCTCCTTCGAAACGCTCGGCGGCCGCCTTACCGTGCGTCGAAGCGAGAGCCGGTACGAGATGGATTTCCCCGCCTACCGGTTGCGCCGCATCGAAGTCACCGATCAGATGGAGACGGCACTCGGCGCGCGTCCCTCTGAGGCGTGGATGGGACGCGACCTGTTGTGCGTGTTCGACGACGAGGCGACCGTCCGCGGCCTGACGCCGGACCTGGGGCGGGTCGAGGTGCTGCCGGGGCCGCTGTGCCACGCGACCGCGCAGGGGCTCGAGTTCGACTGCGTATCGCGCAGTTTCGCCCCGTCGCTAGGGATCGCGGAGGATCCGGTCTGCGGCTCCGGGCACTGCCACATCGCCCCGTACTGGGCAGAGCAGTTGGGCAAGTCGCGTATCCGCGCCTGGCAGGCCTCCGCGCGCGGTGGTGAGTTGCGCTGCACGGTCGACGGCGAGCGGTGCGCGTTGGCGGGCGCGGCGGTTACCTTCCTGCGCGGAGAGATCGTGGGGCTGTAGATGGGCTCGGCGTCTAGGCGCGGGCAGATCAGGGCCTATGGCGCGACCGACAGCGCTTGTCCGAGGGTAAAGGCCGCCACATCATCGGGGCGCTGGCCAATGGCGCGTGCCCAGGCAGTCGTCGTTATCCGAGACTGGCGCAGGTATTTCACCAGGGCGTCATGGATCCGCGAGCGCTCATAGGGGAGCGAGCTGCCCGGCTCACCGCTTTCAAAGCCGCGGCGGGTGAGTTCGGCCATGAGTTGGCGGTGTCCCCAATCAGAAGCCCTTCCGACGTCGTGGACAGAGTGTGCCGCAGCGACGGCGGAGGTGCCGAAACGACGGGCGAGCGCAATGACTGCATCCAGCGGTGGGGCGGAGGGCATCGCCGCGCGCACGGAATCGGGCGGAAGCAAGAGCGCCGCTGCGAAGACGTTGGCCTCCCGTTCCAACTCCCGGTCCGTGGCGTCGTCGTCGGTCTTAGTGCTGGAGTGCATCAGGAGATGACCGAGCTCGTGGGCGAGATCAAAGCGGGACCGCTCCGGCGTCTTCCGGCGGGCGAGGAACACGTACGGGCGCGCGTCCTGACCCCAGAAACTGAAGGCGTCAACGTCCTGTTCGGCTGCCGGGATCCCCAGCACCCGAATGCCATGGGATTCAACCAGCTGTACGAGGTTCGGCAGTGGGAAGTCGCCTAAGCCCCATTGCAGGCGTACCGCCTCAGCGGCCGCTTGGGGGGACAGGCTCGGATCGAGCTCCGGCAGTGTGAGCGCAGGCAGGCCAAGTCGCCGGCTCATTTCGTTGAACATCTCCATTCCCAGAGACCCGAGGGCGGTGGCCTGGTGTAGGAGAGCTGCGCTCGTACGGCGGCGCGTTCTGAAGAATATCCGCTCATCGGTCAACGTGGCGGCGGGATTAGTTTGGAAGAATGCCACGGGTTGTGCGGTGGCGGTGGAGAGCGCGTCGGCCCTGTTGTCGGGTGCGCCGCTGTCTTCCCAGTTTGTGAGAGTACGAGTGGTCACGCCGACGGCGGTGGCCAGGTCTAGCCGGGACAATCCGCCGCGTTCGCGGGCGATCGTGACGCGTGTGGGGTGAATGGACATGTCGTGATTGAGTCGATACCGCTGGGATGGGCGTTATAGCGCCACTACGTCGAAGTCGACGTCGTCGGTGGGGCGTCGCGGTGGGATGGCCCCGAGACCGACGGGCTCCAGCGGTACCTCCGGCAGAATGATGCGGGTATGCCATTGCGTGATGAGGCCGTCGTCGCATGCGACGGGAAGCGAGAGTTCGCAGCGAAGCACGTTCTCAATGCGATCCCAGAAATACAACAGTATCCAGGTGTGTAGTGGAATACCCCGGGCCACGGCGGCATCAGCGGTTGTTGCGCCTTCGGATAAGTCGAGGGCGGTCTGGTGGGCAAGCTGAATGCGCGAGAGGTCGGCATTGTCGTCAACTTCGTCGCGGAAGACAGGGCCCTTGCTTCTCGCGTTGGCGGGCCGCTTGTCCGGGTTTCCGGTGTTGGCGTTCCCTCCCATAGCGGCAATGGCGGTCAGCTCCTCGTTAGGGCTAACCGAGCGGGGCGCATTGGCGCGGTCGTGGGCACGCCAGCCGAGGCTGTCCAGATACTTACGTACAGCGCTGACGGTCTTCGCCCAGTGCTCAAAGCCGAAGGCAATATCCGGATCGAATGGCGTGTGTTGGTTGATGGCGGCCTGAAGCCCCTCGTGACACGCCTCGGCCAGGAGGTCTGCATCGAGCCCCATGGCCGTTAGCTGTTGTGCGGCCGCCTGTCCCGTGAGGACCACTCCGGGCGACGGTTGCAATGGGAATGACTCGGTCATGTCCGCGCCTCAGCCTCTCCGATGAGTGTTCAAAACCGGAAGTTACTATACCCCCGAGACGACGCGCGGTAAGCCCTGTCCCCCGATCACGAACACGGCTCTTGCTGGCGCAATGTGGGAGTGGGGGAGCGGTGGGGCGTCATGTGACCGCCGGTCGCGGCGAGCCATTTCGACCGATCTCGGTGGGGTCAGTGGGTGACGCGCAGGAGGCGGTAGCCCTTGGAGGAGGCCTCCCGGCTCACCGTCCAGCCCTGATCGGCAAGCCACTTGGCCAGCGAGTCCGCGCCGAGGTTCTTCTGCACCACGAGCCAGGCCTCGCCGTCGTCGGCGAGCAGTCCCAGCCAATCCGTCAGCAGCGCGTGCAGCGCCGGCTTGCCGATCCGCATGGGCGGGTTCGACCAGATCAGGTCCAGCCGCGTGTCCGAGTCTCGCAGCTCCGCCAGCAGCGCGTCGGCGGTCACGGCGCGCACGCGGGTATGCCCGGCGTCGGCGGCGTTACGGCCGGTCAGCTCGACGGCGCGCTCGTTGACGTCCGTCGCCAGCACGGTGGCCTGTGGGGCGGCGTCCGCCAGGGCCAGCGTCAGCGGCCCCCAGCCGCAGCCCAGGTCCAGGAAGGTGCCCGTCTGCGGCGGATGCGGCACCTGCTTCAGCAGCACGCGCGTGCCCAGGTCCAGCCGGTCGGCGGAGAACACGCCGGACGCGGTGGTCACGTCGTGCTCGGTGCCGCGGATGACGAAGTGGTGGCGCCGCTCCTCGGCGGGCGCCTCGGGGGAGGCGGTGAAGTAGTGCTGGTCGCTCACGTGCCCGACCCTACCGGGCGCGCGCTCGGTAGGTAGGGTCGGCCCGCTCAGGCAGCTCGGCGGGCCAGCAGCGGGGTGAGGGTGAGTGCCAGGGTGAGCACCGCCGTCGTCGGTACCAGCAGGTCCGCCTGCACGCCGGCCGCGGTTGGGGCCACGAAGGTTGTGGCCAGCGTTCCCAGGGTGGCGGCGCCGGCTGCGTTCGCCACCGTCACGGAGGTGGCGATTCGTGCCTGCGAGATGTCGTCGGGCGCCCCGCCCAGGTCCTCCGGAGCGGTCACGCAGCGAATCATCGTGTCCTGATGGGTCAGCCCCATCCCGGCGCCGGCCGTGGCGAAGCCGATGTGCAGGCACCACCAGGGTGTCACTCCGGCGAAGGTGAACGTCATGAGTGCGCCGCCGACGGCGAAGCAGGCCCCGCCCGCGCCCACACGTGCCCGGAAGCGGCGCGGCTCGCGGGCGGGATGCGCCGCCGTCCAGATGGCGATCGAGGACCAGGTAAGCCCGGCGCAGGTCAGCGCCCAGCCGACCGCCGCCGGGCCCAGGCCCAGCACGTCGTGGGCGGCGGGCGAGACCAGGTAGTCGAGCGTGAAGTAGGTGGCGCACAGCCAGGCGAGCGTGGCCAGGGCCGCCCGCCGCCCCGGCACCAGCCGCATGGTCCCGGTGGGGAACACCCGGGCGCAGGCCCACCCCACCGCCGCCAACCCGGCCGCCCCGACGGGCGCGAACCAGGCCGACGCCGCCGGCACCGCCCCAATACCCGCCACCCCGGCCGCCATCGCCAGCGCCGGCACCAACGGGGGATGGGCCTCGTCGTCCTCGACGTGCAGCCCGCGGATCTCACGGGCCATCACCAGCCGTGCCGCCACCAGCAGCGGCACGTAGGCGACCAGCGCCCAGCGCCAGCCCCACGTCTGCGAGACCGCGGCCGCATAGCCCGGGCCAAGGATGGAGGACACGATCCAGGTTGCCGAGCCCGCCGCCAGATACAGCCGCCGCCACGTCTCCGGCAGCCCCGCCACCAGCACGCCCATGCTCACCGTTGCCAACGCCCCGGCGGCCAGCCCCCGTAGCACCTCGCCGGCCACGTACACGCCCACGCTTGGAGCCAGCGCCCCGATGACGGCCCCGGCCACCAGAACGGCGGTGAGCACGGTCATCAGCCGGTCGGCCCGCCAACGGGCCAGCATGCTGCCGCCCAGCGGCATGGTCAGGAAGGTCGGCACCATGGCGGCGGCCGTCACCAGCCCGTAGTGGGCGCGGGCGCCCAGATCAGTGGCCACCAGCGGCAGCACCGTCTGGTTGATGTAGGTCTGCATGCCCGCAAGCAGTTCGACCACCAGCATCGCCGTGGCCAGGTGTCCCACCGGCGTGGTCACCAGGGCACGCAGCGACGGCTGCGGGGACGACGGCGCCGGCGGTGACGACGGCACGCCCGGGACAGCGGCGCCGGCGGCGCCCGGACTGGGGTCGGCCGCGGCGGGGCCGTCGGCTGAGGCGAGGCCGTCGGCTGCGGCGGGGCCACCGGTCTCCGGGACGTCGGACTCGCGGGAACTCACCGCCCGAGCGTATCGACGCGGCTGCGGTCGGCGCGACCGCCTACGGCGAACGGGGTCCCGCGGACACTCGGCAGGGAAGTGGCCAGGCAGTAGCATTTGAGTCCGCATGGAAAACACGCAGCACCACAGCCACTCCGCCGACCACGCCAACCCCGCCGTCAACGACAGCGCCGACGGCGCCGTCACCGCCGACAACGATGCCGGTCTTCCCAACGACACCGACCCCGCCGCGGCGCTCGCCTCCCGGGTCCGCTCCCGCGCCGGCACCGCCCTGGCCTCCACCTCCGGCCGCCCGCAGTACCACGAGCCCGACACCGGCGCCCTAGAACGCGAGGCCCGCGCCGGCACCCGCCGCGTAGTGGGACTGTCCACCGATCAGGAGGACATCAGCGAGGTCGAGTACCGGCAGGTTCGCCTCGAGCGCGTCATCCTCGTCGGCCTCGAACTGCCCCAGCCCGGCGCGGCGGGCGGCCGCGCCGGGGCGAACGCGCATCCGGCCGGCCCGCACCCCAACGGCGCCGCGTACACCACCGCCGCCCAGGACGCCGAGACCTCCCTGCGTGAACTCGCCGCCCTGGCCGAGACCGCCGGAAGCGAGGTGCTCGACGCCCTCATTCAGCGCCGCGACCACCCCGACCCGGCCACCTACCTCGGGTCCGGCAAGGCCAAGGAGTTGGCCCAGATGGTCGCCGACTCCGGTGCGGACACGGTCATCATCAACGGTGAGCTCGCCCCCTCCCAGCGGCGCGCGCTGGAGGACGTGGTGGACGCCAAGGTCGTGGACCGCACCGCCCTGATCCTGGACATCTTCGCCCAGCACGCCAAGTCCCGGGAGGGCAAGGCCCAGGTGGAGCTGGCGCAGCTGGAGTACCTGCTGCCGCGCCTGCGCGGCTGGGGCGAGTCCATGTCCAGGCAGGCCGGCGGACGCGTCGCCGGCGGTCAGGGCATCGGCTCGCGCGGCCCCGGTGAGACCAAGATCGAACTGGACCGCCGCCGCATTCGCCAGCGCATGGCCAAGCTGCGCCGCGAGATCCGCGCCATGGCCCCCTCCCGCGAGGTCAAGCGCGGCTCCCGGCGCCGCGGCCCCATCCCCTCGGTCGCCATCGCCGGTTACACCAACGCCGGCAAGTCCTCCCTCATGAACCGCCTCACCGGCGCCGACATCATGGTGCAGAACGCCCTGTTCGCCACCCTGGACCCCACCGTCCGCAAGGCGGAGGCCGCCGACGGGCGCATCTACACCCTCACCGACACGGTCGGCTTCGTGCGCAACCTGCCGCACGAACTGATCGAGGCCTTCCGCTCCACCCTGGAGGAGGTCGCCGAGGCGGACGTCCTGTTGCACGTCGTTGACGCCGCCCACCCCGACCCGCTCGGCCAGATCGCCGCCGTCCACGCCGTCCTGGCCGACATCCCCGGCGCCCTGGACGTGCCCGAACTGATCGCCTTGAACAAGGCCGACCTCGCCGACCCGGTCACCCTGGCCGCCCTGCGCACCCGCCTGCCCGGCGCCGTGGTCGTCTCCGCACGCACCGGCCAGGGGCTTGAGGAGTTGCGCAGCCGCATCGAGGCCATGCTGCCGCGCCCGGACGTGGCCGTGGACGTCGTCGTCCCCTACTCGCGCGGCGACCTGGTCTCCCGCGTACACGCCGACGGCGACATCACCGCCGTCGAATACGTGGAGGCCGGCACACACGTGGTCGCTCGCGTGGACGCCGCCCTGGCGGCCGAACTGACCGCCGTCGACGCCGGGTGAGAGCCGTGCGCGAGATGAGTGCGCCCGCCCCGGCGGACCGGGCGGAAAAGGACGCCGCCGCCCCGGCCGGCACGTCCCCGGCCGACCCGGGCGCGTCGGGTACGACGGAGCAGGCGCGCACCCGGGCCGCACTGGACGCCGCCGTGAACGCACTCGGAGGCAGCCCGCGGGAGGGGCAGATCGAGATGGCCCGCCGCGTCACCCGGGCCATCACCTCCGGCGGTCACCTGCTGGTGCAGGCCGGCACCGGCACCGGCAAGTCGCTGGCCTACCTGGTGCCCGCCATGGTGCACGCCGTCGACGCCGGCGAACGCACCGTCGTGTCCACCGCTACCCTCGCCCTGCAGCGCCAGGTGCTCACCAAGGACGCCCCGCTGGCCGCCGACGCCGTCGAGCGCACCACCGGCGTCCGCCCCAGCGTCGCCCTGCTCAAGGGCTGGCAGAACTACCTGTGCCGCCACCGCCTGGCCGGCGGCTACCCCGACGACGACGCCGACACCCTCTTCTCCGCCGCCGCGGCCACACCCCGCGCCCGCATCGGCGAGGGCGCCGAGCAGAGCCTGGGTGAGCAGGTGGTGCGCCTGCGCCAGTGGGCCGAACAGACCGAAACTGGGGACCGCGACGACCTGGTGCCCGGCGTCTCCGACCGCGCCTGGGCGCAGGCGTCCGTGACTGCCGCAGAGTGCCTGGGCAGCAGCTGCCCCCTGCATGACGAGTGCTTCCCCGTGCTCGCCCGCGCCGCCGCCGCGGAGGCGGACGTGGTGGTCACCAACCACGCCATGCTCGGCATTGCCGTGGCCGGCAACCCCGGTGTGCTGCCCGAGCACGAGGTGCTGGTGGTCGATGAGGCCCATGAACTGGCCGACCGGGTGCGCTCCCAGGGCACCGCCAGCCTGTCCGCGGCGGCGGTGGCACGCGTGGCCGCGACCGCCCGCCGCCACGCCGGCGTGCTGGTCAACGAACTGGAGGAGGCCGGGCAGACCCTGCAGCTGGCCCTGGCCGAACTGCCCGACGGGCGCCTGGCCGATGGGCTGCCGCCGGCGCTCGCGGACGCCCTGACCGTGTTGGAGGCCGCCTGCCGGCAGGTGCTCACCGACGTGCGCGAGGCCGCCCGCGCGGCGAACCAGGGCGGCGGGCAGGCGGGCGCCGAGGCCGGGGGAGTGGCCCTGGCCCGCACCGCGGTTGCCGACATGACGGAGGTGGTCGAGCGCATGACCTCCGACTCGGTGGCGCACCGGCGCGACGTCGCCTGGGTGGAACGCCCGCGCATGGGCGCCGATCCGCCGCGCCTGACCCTCGCACCCATCGACGTGGCCGGATCGGTGGCCGACACGCTGCTGGCCGACCGCGCCGCCGTGCTGACCTCCGCCACCCTGGCCCTGGGCGGCAGCTTCAACCCCATGGCGGCGGCCCTCGGGCTCACGCTCGCCGACGCAGACTGGGAGGGACTCGACGTCGGCACCCCCTTCGACTACGCGCGCCAGGGCATCCTGTACACCCCCACCCACCTGCCGCGCCCCGGGACGGGCATCTCCGCGGAGGCCCTGGAGGAGGTGGTGGCGCTCGCCGAGGCCAGTCGCGGCGGCATGCTCGGCCTGTTCTCCTCCCGGCGGGCCGCCGACGACGCCGCGGCACTGCTGCGCGAGCGCACCGACCTGACGGTGTACGCGCAGGGGGAGGACCGGCTGCCCACCCTGGTGGAGGCCTTCGCCGCCGATGAGGACGCCTGCCTGGTGGGGACCCTCTCGCTGTGGCAGGGCGTGGATGTGCCCGGGCGCACCTGCCGGCTGGTGGTGATCGACCGCATTCCCTTCCCCCGGCCCGACGACCCGGTCGCCCAGGCGCGCAGTGAGGCCGTTACCGCCGCCGGCGGCAATGGCTTCATGACCGTCTCGGCCACCCACGCCGCCCTGCTGCTGGCGCAGGGGGCGGGGCGGCTGGTGCGCCGGGCCGACGACCGTGGCGTCGTCACCGTGCTGGACCCGCGGCTGCGCACCGCCCGCTACGGGGCGTTCCTGGCCCGCTCCATGCCGCCGCTGTGGCCCACCCGGGACCGCGACGTCGTCCTGGGGGCGCTGGGGCGGCTGGCCGCCGGCAAGTGAATCCGGGGGATTTTTCCGGTACCCGTGCGGCGCCGAGATCGACCGCGTACCCTAGGCCGTGGGTGGGCCAGCTCACCAACCTGACAACCGTCCAGATTCGGAGGAACACAGTGTCAGACACCACCATCACCAACAGCGCTCAAGGTTCGTACCCGACGGCCCGCTCCGGTCGTCCCTCCAAGGTCGCCATCATTGGTGCCGGCGCGGTTGGTTCCACGCTCGCCTACGCCTGTGTCACCAAGGGCGTCGCCCGCGAGATCGTCCTGCAGGACATCGTCAAGGAGAAGGTCGAGGCGGAGGCCCTCGACATCGCCCAGGGCATTCAGTTCACCTCCGCCGGCGCCGTCTCCGGTTCGGACGACCCGGAGATCTGCCGTGACGCGGACGTCGTGGCCATCACCGCCGGTGCTAAACAGAAGCCCGGCCAGTCCCGCCTCGAGCTCGCCGGCGCGACCGTCGGCATCATGGAGAAGATCCTGCCCAAGCTGGTCGAGGTTGCCCCCAATGCCATCTTCCTGCTGGTGGCCAACCCGGTCGACGTTGTCACCTACTGCTCCAAGAAGATCACCGGGCTGCCCGAGAACCAGATCTTCGGCTCCGGCACCGTGCTGGACACGGCGCGCATGCGCTACCTGGTCTCCCTTGAGACCGGCACCGCCACCCAGAACATCCACGGTTACATCGCCGGCGAGCACGGCGACTCCGAGGTGGCGCTGTGGTCCTCCACCGAGATCGGTGGCGTGCCGATCACCCAGTGGGGCAAGACCCTGGACGGCGGGGTGTTCGATCAGGAGAAGCGCGACCGCATCGCCCACGACGTGGTCCGTTCCGCCTACCGCATCATCGAGGGGAAGGGCGCGACCAACTACGCCGTCGGCCTGGCGGTTTCCCGCATCATCGGGGCCATCCTCAACGATGAGCAGCGCGTGCTCACCATCTCTCCACTGCTGAACAACTGGCACGGCATCTCCGACGTGTGCATGGCGGTGCCGACCATCGTCGGCCGTGAGGGTGCCGGGCGCCGCCTGGAGCTGCCGCTCACCCTCGACGAGCGCGATCGGCTGACCGCCTCCGCCGAGCGCCTGCGCGAGGTGGCTCGCGGGCTCGGTTACTGAGTCCCCGTCGCGGCGGCCGTAGCGTCGTCTGTAAGCATGAAGGGGCCGACCCCACGGGGGTCGGCCCCTTCTGCATGGATTTACGCGGATCAAGTCAGAACGACGTGCACGCGCACGTTTCCGCCTGGGTTTCCGCTCAGAGGGCCCGCAGGACGGTGACGACCTTGCCCATGATCGTGGCCTCGTCGCCCGGAATGGGGGCGTAATCGGGGTTGCGGGGAAGCAGCCACTGGTGCCCGTCCTTGCGGGAGAGCACCTTCACGGTGGCGGAGGCGCCGTCGACGTCCTCGACCATCGCTGCCACCACGTCGCCGTTGTCGGCATCCGGCTGGGCGCGCACGACCACCCAGTCGCCGTCGCAGATGGCCGCGTCGATCATGGAGTCGCCGTGGACCTCCAGCATGAACAGGTCGCCGTCGCCGGTCAGGCGGCGGGGCAGGGCCAGCACGTCCTCGACCTCCTGCTCGGCCAGGATCGGCGCGCCGGCCGCGATGCGTCCCACCAGCGGCACGGCCACGGCCTCCCCATCGGCTACGCCGGGCAGCACCGGCAGTGACGGCTCCAGGGCCGGGGTGGCGTGCGCAGGCGCGGAGGCGCCGGAGTCGGAGCCCGGCTCGACGGCGGGAGCCACGACCTCCAGAGCGCGCGGACGGTTGGGGTCGCGCCGCACCAGGCCGAGGCGCTCGAGCTTGTCGAGCTGGTGCTTGACCGAGGAGGGACTGGTCAGGCCGACTCGGGCGCCGATCTCTCGCATGGAGGGCGGGTAGCCGTGGGCGGCGACCGCCTCGCATACCGACTCGTAGACGGCGCGGGCGCGCGCGTCCAGGGACTCCAGGGCCTCGGCGGTGGAGAGCGCGGAATCGGCGTCGCAAACGGGTGGCGCCGCGGCGGGGGCGGCGGGGGCCGTGTCTGTGCCGCGGCGGCCCGTCCGGCGGGTGGTTGCGCTCATCGCCTGTCCCTCACTCCCCGGGCTGCCGGCGGCCCGGGGCCGGGTGCCGGTTAAGGAGCCCGAATTCATGTCGGTGGCCCGTGATGGCCTTGTCTCGTCAAGACTACGGCCGATCGTCCGGGCGATCAAACATGTGTTCGAAAACGCTCTGGACGTGTCGGACGTGAACCGGTAATCTATCGAACAGACGTTCGTCGAACGTGTGTTCTAGGAGGCTTCCATGAGTGCTCTCGTCGCCCCAGTGCCGCCGCGTCTCCGGCTGGTTTCTGCCGAGGATCACCACGGCTCGAGGCTGTTTGCGGTCGGCGCTGCCACCGACAGTGCCGCACGTTCCACCGAACCCGAAGGCGTCCCCGCGCCCCGTCCGCGGCTGCGTCTGGTCACCGGCGGCGTCGAGGCCGAGCCCGAGCCGACGTCGGGGTCGCCTCGCGTCGCTGCGCCGCCGGAGGTGATGCGGCGTCCGGTTGCTCCGCGGCGTCGGCGGCAGTCCCTGGAGGAGCTGGCTCCCACTCACCCGGCCGTGCGCTCGCGCAGCCGTGCGCGGCTCGGTCGCGCGGCCTCGGCTCCGCAGGCGGATGCCCTACAGTCGCAGGCTCCGGCGCCGGCTGCGCGGTCTCGCGCGACGTCGGCGCAGGTGCCGGCTCGGACCCGGGTGGTACCGGCTCCGGCCGGGCGTCGTGCAGTGCCGACTGCGGCGGTACAGCGCGGGGAGGAACGCCGGCCCGCGCAGCAGGTGGCCGCTAAGCGGTCGGCCGAGCGCGCGGCCCTGCCCGTGGCTGTACGTCGCCTGCTCGTCGTCGGCGCCCTGGTGCTGGCGGCGGTCCTGGTGGTGGCCGGCGGCATCGTCGTCTCCGGCTTCAGCACCGCCCCGGCGCAGACCACCACCGCCACCGTCCAGTCCGGCCAGTCCCTGTGGGATGTCGCCGTGGCCACCGGCGCCGGTGACGTCAACGAGGTCATGGCGCAGATCGTCGATCTCAACGGGCTGACCAGTTCCACCCTGCAGCCCGGACAGACGCTCATCGTCCCGGCCGGCTGAGCCGCTCCTGCACGTTCGACGGGCTCGCGCCCGGTACAACGCTTGCGGATCCGCGCGCCGGAAGCATAACCTCCGAACCGTACGCACATTGCGGAGAACCGGAGGTGGTCGGCGTGCGCTGTCCTTTCTGCCAGCACAGTGGGTCGCGCGTAGTCGACTCACGCACGTCGGATGACGGAACTTCAATCCGCCGTCGCCGCCAGTGCACCAAATGTGGGCGGCGCTTCACCACGATCGAGGCGGCGAGCCTGTCGGTGCGCAAGCGCTCCGGCGCCACCGAGCCGTTCTCGCGCGACAAGGTGATCAACGGTGTGCGCCGCGCCTGCCAGGGCCGTCCGGTTTCCGACGATCAGCTGGCGTTGCTGGCCCACAGGGTTGAGGAGACGGTGCGCGGCAAGGGACACGCCATCGTCGACTCCCACGAGGTGGGGCTGGCGATCCTCGAGCCGCTGCGTGAACTCGACGAGGTCGCCTACCTGCGCTTCGCCTCCGTCTACTCCGACTTCAACTCCCTAGACGACTTCGAGGCCGCGATCGCCGACCTGCGCGCCTCCCACGCCTCCACTCCCGCCCCGGCCGCCGAGGTCGGCCCTGACAACCACTGAGGCCGAACGCCCTACCGGGCGTCGATCGCCTGCACGAGGCTCTCGACCAATCCGGGCCAGGTCCATTTCTCGACCATGAGGGCGCGTCCGGCTTCCCCCATGCGCGCGCGCAGTTCGGGGTCGGTCAACTGGCGCACCAGGGCGGACACAAGCGCATCCTCATCCCGGCCGTCGACGATGTTGCCGGTCACGCCCTCCGCAACCGTCTCGGGCGCTCCGCCGCTGGTCCCGGCGATCACCGGCAGGCCGGCGGCCGAGGCCTCAAGAAAGACGATGCCGAGCCCCTCGACATCGAGCCCGCCCCCGCGTGTGCGGCAGGGCATGGCAAAGACATCACCCATGGCCACATGTCCGGGCAGCTCCTCATAGGGGACCTTGCCGGTCAGGATGATCGACTCGCGCACGGGGGAGGAGCGACGCAACAGGGCCAGCTTCTTCGCATAAGGCCCCCAGCCGACGACGACGAGCCGGGCGTCCGGAACCTGCTCCACCACCCGCGGCCAGGCGGAGATCAACGCGTCCTGCCCCTTGCGGGCGACCAGTCGGGAAACGCACACGGCGGTGGGTGCCTCGCCCAACCGGTACCGGGCGCGCAGCGCGGCGCGCGCCTCGGGGTCCGGGTGGAAGCGGTCGACGTCGATGCCGCTGGGCAGGCGCAGCACCTCCTGATCCGCGGGCATATGCGGTCGCAGCTCGCCGAGCGTGTAGTCGGATATGTAGGTGATGACGTCGGCGTCGCGGAAGATGCGGCGCAGGGCCTGGCGGGCCCCGAGCACCATGCCCCAGCCGACCTCGTGCCCGTGGGTGGTGGCGATGACCCGGGTGGCACCGGCCTCCTTGGCGGCGCGGCCCAGCAGGCCGAGCGGGGCGGCGGCTCCGAACCAGACGGTCTCGATGTCGCGCTCACGGATGAGCTGTTGCATGCGCCGGCGCACGTCCGGAGTCGGCAGCAGCACGTGGGTGGGCATGCGCACGACGTCGAAGGCGGCTTCGTGGTCGAAGGCCGCGGCGGCGTCGGGGCCTTCGGGCGGGGTGGAAGCCAGAACGGTCAGGTCCGCGGCGGGCAGGCGCCGGGTGTAGTCGTCCAGGTAGGACTGGATGCCGCCGACGACGGGCGGGAAGTCATTGGTGACGAGCAGGGTCCGACGCATGGGGCGAGTGTACGGGTGAGCGGGGGAGAGGTTCAGCCCTCGTCGTTGTTGCGCAGAACCTCCGACAGGCGGCGCGCGGCGGCGGCCACCACCGGGCCGTGCACGCGCCCGGGCTGACGGCCCATGCGTTCGATCGGCCCCGAGATGGATACGGCCGCTACCACCTTGCCGCTGGCACCGCGCACCGGCGCCGACACACTGGCCACCCCCGGCTCGCGCTCGCCGACGGACTGGGCCCAGCCGCGCCGCCTAACCGCGGACAGCATGGTGGCGTTGAAGCGGGCGCCCACCAGGCCGCGGTGCAGCCGGTCGGGCTCCTCCCAGGCCAGCAGCACCTGCGCGCCGGAGCCGCCCTGCATGGACATGGTTGCCCCCACCGGAATCGAGTCGCGCAGCCCGATGGGACGCTCGGCGTTGGCCACGCACACGCGCACGTCCCCCTGGCGCCGGTACAGCTGTGCGGACTCGTGCGTCTTGTCCCGCAGGGCCGCCAGCACCGGGCCGGCGGCGGCCAGCAGGTGGTCCTCCCCGGCGGCGGAGGCGAGCTCGTTCAGGCGCGGCCCCAGAATGAACCGGCCCTGGGCGTCGCGAGCCAGCAGGCGGTGGAACTCCAGTGCCACGGCGATGCGATGCGCCGTCGGGCGGGCGAGGTGGGTGGTGGTGACCAGCTGCGCCAGCGTGGCCGGGCCCGCCTCGAGGGCGCTCATGACCAGCGCGGCCTTGTCGATGACGCCAACCCCGCTGCCGCTTTCGATGTCACCCAGAGTGTCCATAATCTGATACTGCCATTCCGAGTGGTGAGACTTCAAGTAGCGTGGAGTCAGAAAAACGGCCCGGAGTTTGCCGGTTCCGCAAATGCGGGCGGCTCCGGGCCGAACGGCCCCTTTAGGAAAGGAAGTGCAGCGATGGGAATGACCCTGGCACAGAAGGTGTGGCGCGACCACGTCGTCGCCCCCGGCACCGACGGAGCCCCGGATCTGCTCTACATTGACCTGCACCTCGTCCACGAGGTCACCAGCCCGCAGGCCTTCGAGGGACTGCGCCTGGCCGGCCGCAAGGTCCGCCGCCCCGACCTGACCCTGGCCACCGAGGACCACAACACCCCCACCCTCGACATCGACCTGCCCATCGCGGACGTCACCTCCCGCACCCAGATCGAGACCCTGCGCGCCAACTGCGCCGAGTTCGGGGTGCGGCTGCACTCCCTCGGCGATGCCGACCAGGGCATCGTCCACGCCGTCGGCCCGCAGCTGGGCCTGACCCAGCCGGGCATGACCGTCGTATGCGGCGACTCCCACACCTCCACCCACGGCGCCTTCGGGGCGCTCGCCTTCGGCATCGGCACCAGCCAGGTCGAGCACGTGCTGGCCACCCAGACCCTGCCCGTGGCCCCCTTCAAGACCATGAGCGTGCTCATCGACGGCGACCTGCCCGCAGGCAGCGGCGCCAAGGACATCATCCTGGCCATCATCGCCAAGATCGGCACCAATGGCGCCCAGGGGCACGTCATCGAGTACCGCGGCCGCGCCATCGAGCAGCTGTCGATGGAGGCCCGCATGACCATCTGCAACATGAGCATCGAGGCCGGCGCCCGCGCCGGCATGATCGCCCCCGACGAGACCACCTTAGCCTACCTGGAGGGTCGCCCGCACGCCCCCCAGGGCAAGGACTGGGATGACGCCGTCGCCTACTGGCGCTCGCTGCGCACCGACGACGACGCCGTCTTCGACACCGAGGTCGTCCTGCAGGCCGCCGACATCGAGCCCTACGTCACCTGGGGCACCAACCCGGGACAGGGCCTGCCCATCTCCGGCGCCGTCCCCAACCCCGAGGACATCGCGGACGAGACCGGCCGCCGCGCCGCCGAGCGCGCCCTGGAGTACATGGATCTCAAGCCCGGCACCCCGCTGCGCGACATCAAGGTCGACACCGTCTTCCTGGGTTCGTGCACCAACGGTCGCATCGAGGACCTGCGCGCCGCCGCCGCCGTCATCAAGGGGCGCACCAAGGCGCCCGGCCTGCGCATGCTGGTGGTGCCGGCCTCCGCCCGTATTCGGTTGCAGGCCGAGGCCGAGGGCCTGGACCAGGTGTTCAAGAACTTCGGCGCCGAGTGGCGCAACGCCGGCTGCTCCATGTGCCTGGGCATGAACCCCGACCAGCTCTCGCCCGGGGAGCGCTCCGCCTCCACCTCCAACCGCAACTTCGAGGGCCGCCAGGGCAAGGGCGGGCGCACCCACCTGGTCTCGCCTGTGGTGGCCGCCGCCACCGCCGTGCGCGGCACCCTGTCCACCCCCGCGGACCTGCCGGTGCTCGCCGCCTGAGTCGCCCGCGCCGTCCGCCGCCAGTCCGAGAAGGAAGCCACCCATGGAGAAGTTCATCCGCCACACCGGCATCGGCGCCCCGCTGCGCCGCAGCGCCGTCGACACCGACCAGATCATCCCCGCCGTCTACCTCAAGCGCATCACCCGCACCGGCTTCGAGGACGCCCTGTTCGCCTCCTGGCGGGCGAATGAGGCCGACTTCATCCTCAACCAGGACGCCTACAAGCACGCCAGCGTGCTGGTGGCCGGCCCCGACTTCGGCACCGGCTCCTCCCGCGAGCACGCGGTGTGGGCGCTGAAGGACTACGGCTTCAAGGTGGTGCTCGCCCCCCGCTTCGCCGACATCTTCCGCGGCAACGCCGGCAAGCAGGGGCTGGTGGCCGGTGTCATCAGCCAGGAGGATGCCGAGCAGCTGTGGAAGATCCTGGAGACCGAGCCCGGCACCGAGATCACCGTGGACCTGGAGCAGCGCACCGTCGAGGCGGGCTCCTTCCGCACCGTCTTCCAGATCGACGACTACGTGCGCTGGACTCTCATGGAGGGCCTGGACGACATCTCGCTGACCCTCACCCACGAGGACGCCATCAGCGCCTATGAGGACGCCCGGCCCGCCTACAAGCCGCGGACCCTGCCCGCCCGCCACGAGCCGCCCGCCACGGTCGTGCCCGCCCACTCCGCGGACATGCCCCGCCCCTGACTTCTCGGACGACGCTGGGCCCGCCTGCCGCCTCCCGCGGCGGGGCGGCCCCGTCGTCGCCGCCCCGGCCCGGTGGGAACCGGGCCGTCGGCCGGGCTCGCGCCCGTCGTCGTCGGGCCGCATACGGTCCGCCACACCGGTGAGTTGAAGGACACGTCACCGTTCGCTGTGAGCGGGCCGCGGCATCTTCCGTTCCTGCCGGGTCCGCCTATGCTGAGGTCACCCGCGTCCGGCGTGGGTGACGCCGTGTCTCCGCGGCGCCCGATCTTCACGCGAACACTCGGAGGTACGCATGGTCGACGGTCTGCTTCAGGTCGAGGGCGGGCGCCCGCTTAACGGTGAAATCACCGTCCGGGGCGCCAAGAACCTCGTCCCCAAGGCGATGGTCGCCGCCCTCCTGGGCACCACGCCGTCGGTGCTGCACAACGTGCCGCTCATCCGCGACGTCGACGTCGTCTCCGGGCTGCTGTCCCTGCACGGGGTGAGCGTCGACTACGACCAGGCCGAGGGCATCCTGCGCCTGGACCCCTCCAGCGTCGAGAGCGCCCACATGGCCGACATCGACGCCCACGCCGGCTCCTCCCGCATCCCGATCCTGTTCTGCGGGCCGCTGCTGCACCGACTCGGTGAGGCCTTCATCCCCGACCTGGGCGGCTGCCGCATCGGTGACCGCCCCATCGACTTCCACCTGGACATCCTGCGCGGCTTCGGCGCGATCGTGGACAAGCAGCCCCAGGGCATCCGTCTGACCGCCCCCGATGGGCTGCACGGCACCGTCATCGAGCTGCCCTACCCCTCCGTTGGCGCCACCGAGCAGACGCTGCTCACGGCCGTGCGCGCCGAGGGCCTGACGGAGCTGCGTGGTGCCGCCGTCGAGCCGGAGATCATGGACCTGGTTGACGTGCTGCAGAAGATGGGCGCCATCATCTCCGTGGACACCGACCGCACGATCCACGTCGAGGGCGTGGACGAGCTGGTCGGTTACAACCACCGCGCCCTGCCCGACCGCATCGAGACGGCCTCCTGGGCTGCGGCCGCCCTGGCCACCCACGGCGACGTGTTCGTCCACGGCGCCCGCCAGAGCGACATGACCACCTTCCTGAACATCTTCCGCAAGGTCGGTGGCGCCTTCGACGTGCGCGACGACGGCATCCGCTTCTACCACCCGGGCGGCGACCTGAAGAGCATCGTGGTGGAGACCAACGTTCACCCCGGCTTCATGACCGACTGGCAGCAGCCGCTCGTCGTCGCCCTGACCCAGGCGGAGGGGCTGTCCATCGTGCACGAGACCGTGTACGAGAACCGCTTCGGCTTCACCGGCGCCCTGCGCAAGATGGGCGCCACCATCCAGGTGTACCGCGAGTGCCTGGGCGGCACCGCCTGCCGCTTCGGACAGCGCAACTTCTACCACTCCGCCGTCATCTCCGGGCCCACCCCCCTGCACGGGGCCGACATCGTGGTGCCCGACCTGCGCGGTGGTTTCTCCCACTTGATCGCCGCACTCGCCGCGGAGGGCACCAGCCGCGTGGAGGGCGTGAATCTCATCGACCGCGGGTACGAGCACTTCATGAGCAAGCTCACCGCGCTCGACGCCAACGTCACCCGCCTGGCCTGACCCGGTCCGGCGCCGGTCGCCCCGCGGTGCCGGAGCGTCCCGGCGGGCCGCCCGTGGACCCGCGCCCGGGTCGGCCCGCGGTCATTTCGCGCCCGCGGCGCACGCCAGTGGGTAGAGTGCCGATGTGGCGACCACACGACGCATGACCCCGTTCTACCGGTTCGCGGCCAGGGGGGCGATCATTCCGTTCCTCAAGGCGGTCTCCAAGCAGCATGTGACCGGCGTGGAGAACATTCCCCGCGAGGGCGGCTTCATCGCCGTCGCCAACCACCTGTCCAACCTGGACCCGCTCACCGCCATGCGCGCGCTCGTGGATGCGGACGTGCCCATCTACTCGCTGGCAAAGTCCCAGCTGTTCGAAATCCCCATCCTCGGCCACGTCTTCAGCGCCGGTGGTCAGATCCCCGTCTACCGCGGCTCCACCCACGCCGGCGATTCCCTGGTGGAGGCCGAGCGGCGTCTGCGCGCGGGCGACCCGATCATGATCTTCCCCGAGGGCACGCTGTCCCGCGACCCGCTGCAGTGGCCCATGACCGGCAAGACCGGCGCCGCCCGCCTGGCCATGCGCACCGGCGCGCCCCTGCTGCCCATCGGCCAGTGGGGCGCCCAGAACGTGCTGGGCGCCTACGGCAGCGGTTTCCGCCCCTTCCCCCGCAAGGACGTGGACGTCATGATCGGGAAGCCCTTCGACCTGGCCGAATTCGGCACGGACACCTCCGATCACGCTGTCGTGCGCGCAGCCACCGCCGAGATCATGCGGCACATCACGGAGCTGGTGGAGCAACTGCGCGGCGAGAAGGCGCCCCGCCCCTTCGACATGAAGTACGACGGCGATCCGGGCAAGGGCAACATCGGCGTGCGTCGGCCCGACCCGCCGGCGCCGTCGGAGCACGAGCACCCCTCCGGGCCGGGCACGCCGCCCGACAACCCGGGTGACTACGAGGGCGACGACGAGCCCGAAACCGCCCCGGAGCAGCAGGCATGAGCCCGGCAGTCGTCGGCAAGGCCGCCGTCATCGGCGCCGGTGCCTGGGGCACCACCTTCGCCCGCCTGCTCGCCCAGGCCGGCACCCCCGCCGTCATCTGGGCGCGCCGCCCGGAGATCGCCGCCGAGATCAACGCCGGCACCAACAACCGCTACCTGCCCGGCATCACCCTGCCCGAGACCGTCACCGCCACCACGGACATCCGGGAGGCCGTCGCCGGGGCGGGGCTCGTCGTCGTGGTGGTGCCCGCCCAGACCGCACGCGGCGTGCTCGCCCCGCTGCGCGGCGCCCTCGACGACGACGCCATCGTCGTCTCCCTGATGAAGGGGGTGGAGGCCGGCACGGGCTTGCGCATGAGTCAGGTCATCGCCGAGGCGCTCGACCTGCCCGCCCGGCGCATCGCCGTGGTCTCCGGCCCGAACCTGGCCGATGAGATCGCCGCCGGCCAGCCCACCGCCACCGTGGTGGCGGCGCAGGACGAGGCGGTGGCCGCGCGCGTGGCCGCCCTGTGCGCGACCGGCACCTTCCGTCCCTACACCAACACCGATGTGCTCGGTGTGGAGCTGTGCGGCGCGGTCAAGAACGTGATCGCCCTGGCGGTCGGCATCACCGCCGGACGCGGCTTCGGGGACAACTCCAAGGCCACCATCATCACCCGCGGACTGGTGGAGATCACCCGGCTGGGGCTGGCGCTCGGGGCGAACCCCGAGACCTTCGCCGGGCTGGCCGGCATGGGTGACCTGGTGGCCACCTGCTCCTCGCCACTGTCGCGCAACCAGACCTTCGGACGGCGCCTGGGTGAGGGCATGAGCGTGGCGGAGGCCGCCGCCGCCTCGCGTGGTGTCGCCGAGGGCGCCAAGTCCGCGCGCGCCGTGCTCGACCTGGCCGCCGCGCACGGAGTGGACATGCCCATCACCGCGGGGGTGGTCGCCGTCGTCGAGGGGACCGCCACCGTGGAGGAGATCAACGACGCCCTGCTGTCCCGGCCCCGCAAGGCCGAGGGCGTTAACGCGGCACCGTTGACCTGAGCCGCCCCTCTCGCCGAGTTCGGTTGAAGTTACGTGCTGAGATCGGTCGTAATGGCGTGACCGGGTTTAGGGCTCCGTCTGCCCAGTTTCGCAAAAACATAGTTCCCGTGTCCGGGCTTGTCCGGTCGATGACGACGGTTCGTGCCTTCCGGTAGAAGCTCGCCATTTCCGACGACGGTTCGTCACCAACGACGACGGTTCGTCACTTGGCACCAACGCTTCGGCACTTCCGGCGACGGTACGTACCCCCACCGTACTGTGTTGTCTCATGACTTCTGGGACTGTTGGATCTCATGACATCTGGGAGTGTCAGAAGTAGTGAGA
>NZ_QMIN01000003.1:0-1782 GCF_003287795.1 Actinomyces sp. Z5 | reverse complement strand
GCCATCCAGGATGCCGCTAACGCGGGGCTACTGAAACCCGAGGACTACACCATCACCGGCTACAACGACTACACCGGTAAAAGGGCAAAGACCTTCACCTGGATCATCACCAACCCTGACGGCACCCACACCATCGACCTATCAAAAGCCGACGACCCCACCATGGCCCCAGACGAGGTGTCAACGTGGGTCGAAATGGTGGAAGCAGCCACCGGAGACTACATCTTCGAAGACATCACCGACGACTTCAACGGCAGTTACGCGTCTGGCTATGACAAGGGGAGTATGTACGGTGGCTGACTCGCGTAACACAGTAAGGTTCCATCAGATCGGGCTGGGTCCTGGGCGCCGTCTCCGTCTTGGGGTGTCCGCGGTGGCGTTGGCTGTTGGGCTGGTGCTGTCGGGGTGTGCCGCCGGCGCTGGCACGGCCGCGGGGACCTCAGGGACGGCGGCTTCCGCTGATGCCGCGGATCTGGTGTCATCTGGTGGGCGGGCGGCGCAGGAGCTCTCGGACGCGGCACGCGGTACCGGCACCGGGGGTGTCGGGGTAGGTGAGCTGGTTCGGGCCGCGGCCCCCTATGCCGGTGATCCGGTGTGGGCCAATGACTTCATCACCGCCCTGGGGGCGGACAACCTTGCCGGCCTTCCCCTGGCCGGGGCCGTTCCCGACGGCCAGGCACTCGCCCACCTGCTCGGCCGGACTCTCGCTGCGGCATCCACCACCTGGGACGAAGAAACCTGTGAATCCATGGCCACGACTATCAAGGAGTCCGTCGATGGCAAGGGCGAGTGGGGGCGCATCACCGCCCTGAACGCCATGCTCACCCACTCCCCCGACCAGCAGGACGCAGCCGTCGGCTCCGACTTCGCCCCCGAGTTCCTGACCGCTCTGGCCGGCGAGCTGGCAGACATAAACCCCGACACGATCCGCCGCTACCGCGGGTACGCCAACACCAGCTACCCCGACCTGACCAGCTTCGGCAAGCAGGCCCTGGGCGGCTACCTGACCGGCTACTCCTTCGACCCCCTGACCGGAGTACTGGAAGCCATCGCCGCACACCCCCAAACCGCCCTGAACTACCTCACCAGCACCCCCGCCGCCGGCGGCGGGCCGTGCCTGGAGCAGCTGTCCCAACGCCAGTGGGACCAGGCCGGCCTGGCCGCCTACACCACCGCCATCGCCTCCGCCACGACCCTGCGCACCAGCACCGACCCCACCACCCAGCACCAGGCCGACCAGCTCGCCGGCCAAGCCATCAACTACCTGGCCACCAGCACCACCGAGGACCAGTACACCCCCGCCACCGAGACCGCCATCGCCAACCTGCTGGCCAACAGCCCCGCTGAAGTCACCTGCGCCTTGAACCAGGACAACCCCTACAAGTCCTGGCGCACCTCCACCTGCGACTACGGAGACATCTGGTTCGAACGCCAGCCCTCCATCTACGAACCCGTCGACCCCACCCCAATCACCGCCCTGGCCTGGCGCATCACCGACACCCCCGAAACCACCAGCACCATCGCCAAGGCCATAACCCGTCACGCACACACCCAAGCACAAACCAACCTCAACACCATCACCAACCCCAAACCCGGCACCATCAATGACGACTATGACCCTAGAGTCGACGCCATCAACATCCCCTACCAACGAGCCGTCTACGCCATCAGCTACCTCGCCGGCCTCACCGAGAACAAGACCGGCACCAACACCTACAATCACGCCTTCATCACCGGACACACCAACGACGAAAACCAACTATCCGCCATGGCCATCCAGGA